>JACNFI010000427.1 GCA_014384665.1 Candidatus Cloacimonadota bacterium | reverse complement strand
AAGAGAAACAAGAGTTATGCCATATTCATTATTAAAGCCATATTTTTTTATATCTGCTAATGCTTTGGAAAAAATACCTTTAGTTAAAACTACACACCGAATATTATCCTTATTTAATCTCTCAATTATTTTTAAAGATAATTCTTCCACCTCCGGATATTTATACATAAAAGGATCTGTTGAAAAGCATAAATGAACGTATTTTATCTTGTGTTTATATCTAGGAATCTCTCTGTTCAATAATTCCATTGCATTGATTACAATTTTAGGCTGTATCCATTCTTCATAGTTTTTTACAATCCCGCATCTTTTCTTCATCATCATTGCATAACAAGGGAATTTACAACCATGAGCACAGCCTTCAACATGATTAATACAATAATCAGCGTATTCAACCCCGCTTTTATAAAGGAGAGATTTTCTTTTAATGTTTAGAATTCTTTCTGAGTGCTTTAAAGTCATGAAGGTTATGTTTTGTTATTTCATTTTTATTTTATCACTTATTTAAAAATGATAACATCTTGATTTTGTATGCCAGTTCTAGCTCTACCCGTTTTTGTTTTTGGAGGTATTCTACTCACAGACAAATTGTTATTTTCCATCTTTTTTATAGCGTCTCTAAAATGAGATTCTAAATATTCAGTTTCGTCAATTTGCTCTTCTATTATCTGTTGAAATGATTTCTGATAACCCCTATATTTATTTTTCAAATAATCCATTAATTCATTAATCCTAACATCCTTACTTTCAAATAATCCTAACTGATTATCTCTCATTCCCCTATATTCAACTCTGCCGTAATGAAATTTTGCAAAAGACGATTTCATTATTGCACATCCCAAATAATGATTCGTTAGGTGAAATAAGTAATAATAAGTTTTTCTTTTACTTGGGAATTCTAATTTGAAATAATAGACATATTTTGAGAACTTTTTTAATTGATTTCTATAACATTCAATTAGGCCTTTTTCTCTTTCTTCTCCTTTTAAATCCTTGCATTTCTTCCAATCATAATTTCCAAATAAATCATCAAAGGTATTTTCCTTTTTTTTATCACTTAAAAATTGATTTATTCTAGTAAACATAAAATTTAAAAATACTTCTGATTTTTCAATCTGCATTATTCGCTCTATGGTTGACATCTTTATTTTAAAACCAAATGGATCAATAAATATAAAGGTTGGTGCAATGCTTTGAATGTTGTCCAAAATATGATTTATGGTTCTATCAAAGTCACTATTAATAAAGATTGGCTCGATGTTGATTTGTTCATATTCAAAAATCTTTTTAATATTTTCTATATTGTTTTCGTTTTTATCGATTATTAATATCTTTATTGCTCTCTGTAATTTAGATGTTACGCTTTGGATTGTTTTTGCGACTAGAACTGGTGAGCCATAATATATTTTCCCATCCCTATCTTTATAAGCACCTATCCCCCCAAAACCATCTATATAGTTTAACTTGTTGTACGCTCCTACTATTTTTATCCATTTATCAATATAATCATTAAAAGCTTCATGCTTTGCCTTGGTTTGCTCTTCATATTCCCAAGTTTTAAAAGGTAGTTGTGACATATTATTTATTCCTAAAGGCCTGTTTAATTATATCAATATTAATTAAGAATATAAAAGGTGGGTAAATTTGCCTATTAAGGCAAATTTGACTGCGCGCAATGCACAAAGTCCGAACCTGGATTATGGAGGATATAGAGAATTTCTATCTCCCTTCTTTTTCGAAAAAATAGGTTCCTTTGTCCAGGATTTGTATTATTTCCTTTTGTCCTTGTTCTAATTTATCAAATTTTCTGTCTATTCTATCAAATCTTGATTCCATTCCATTAAATCTTCTATTTATAGAAGCAAATCTTTTACCATTGCCATAAAATCCTCTTTTAATCATCATAGCAAGGTCTTCTTTTGTTATTTGTTTTATTGGCATATATTCTTGCTGTCTTTATTGAAAAATTCTTTCCTCTTTCCAGTTTAATTTTTGGGAAATCGACTGTCAAAGGAAGGGAATTTTGCTTTTTGTATTTTGAATTTTTAATTTAGCGAAGTGCTAGCTTCTTCTATTTTTTTTATTGGCGTCTAGACAATAGCTTAATCCTTAAGAATTTTTTTAAAAATTCCTTTTAATTCTGAGGGTATTTCAACATTACTTTCTTTAATATGTTTGGCAATCTTTATAGCATCTCCTATTTTGTACTTCTTTTTTTTAACTACATTTTGAAAATAATCCTCAATCTTTCCGTTTTTAAGAATATGAACCTTTTGTAAGCCCTGCAGTTCGCTTTCTTTATCTTTATCAAAAATGCCATACGATTTAATTTGCCATTTCTTAAGAAATTCTTTATTTTTCTTAGCTCCTCCCGTCTGTTGTACATTGATTATCTCTATAACTACAGAATCCTTTTTCTTAATTTGTGTTTTCTCTAAAATACTTCCATAAATTATCTGATCAATATCTCCTTCCACAAGAATTACCTTATCCGCAAAAAACATTTTAGTATTATTAAAAATATTCACCAACATAAACAACTCTTTATCGTTTTCATTTAAAATTTGAGGCGCCACAACTTGACTCTCGCCATTTTTAGAATAGACACGAAAGATGCTCTTAATACTTCTAGGAGTAACAAAATGAGGAGAGTGAGTCACAATAAAGAATTGTATTCCTCGATTTTTTGTAAAATCACTAAAAAGTTCTAATAAAACTTGCTGCCACCTTGGATGTAAATGTAATTCTGGCTCATCTATTATAAACACTCCATTTTTAACATTCAGCGCAAAAACTCCTAATAGAAAATTTAATATCTCTTTCTCTCCGCCGCTTGCTCTTGAAAGGTCGAGTTGTGTGCCATCGCTTTTTAGAAGAAATCCTTCGTATATATTTTTTTCTTTATTCTTGCATTCATAACCGAAATCTTTATAACCCAACTTCTTAATGTATTCTTTAATGAAGTTAATCTCTTCCTCAGATTTAAACTTAGTTATATCGTCATTTAAATAACGAAGTTTTTTGGCAAAATAATAGTTAGCAACTTCAAAAGTTGACGAGATGCTCCTTGAATCGCTCTTTGCGTATCGTTCTAAAAGATCAAAATAGTCTGTTGAAGAAATAGTTACGGTGAGACTTCTCGCCTGTGAAACCCTATAAGGAGAAAAATAAGCTATAGGCGGATATAGATCAGGAATCTTTTTAACATCTTCTTTTGCATCGCGGTTGTAGCTCTCGATTAATAGATTTAAAAAATTGAAAAACCTAAGATAATTAAAGAAAATTTTATTTTCTGAAGCGATGCTAGAGATTTGGATTGGATTATTATTGTCAATAATGAATTCAAGTTCTTTCTTTATGAGAGAATTAATATCAAATTGTCCAAATTGAGATAAAAATTCATTTTTCAAGAGAGCTGAACCATATTCATTTTTTTCAAATACAATAAGTTTTTCTTGCGAATCTATTACATTCTTTATATTCTCAATATCTTCCTTTTCTGGAACAAAAACTACATTTATTTGTTGATTTTCCTCTTGCTTTTTAAGATGTTTCTCTAATAGGCGGTTAATGGGATCGAATATGGTATGTCGTTCTTCAAAATATTTTTTTCGAACCCCTCCCGTTTCATCAAATTCAGTCCTTATTCGCCATGAATGAATAAAAAAGTAAGCAAGAGCAATATTCAAAATATCCATTAGATTGCTCTTTCCTCCCGCATTAGGACCAATAAAGATGTTCAGATCTTCATTAAAACCTATAGTAACTTCTTTTCCAAAGCTTTTGACATTTTTAATGGCTATTTTTTTGATGTTCATATTTTTATCTTCCTTTAAATTTTATTATCACTTTTTCGATTTTCTGTCTTTTTATTTTTGCCTTTTCTTTCTCACCTTTTTCATTTTCTTTTTATCATCTAATTCTTCTAATAGCTTATTGTATTTTTCTTTTAGATTTTATAATCTTTACGTTTGCCATAAAGCTCAGCTGACAAAACTTATTACAGTAATAAATAATGCTATGATAAGATTATAAAAAGCCCTATATTTTAATATTAACACAAAAAAATATCCGAGAGGATAATTCTCTCGGTTTTTAGTACATCTTTGTGGGGAAAATTTGCCTTTATAGGCAAAAATCTCACTAACTGAGTCAGTATTTTTAAAATAATTCTAAGTATAAAATCAGGATATTTTTGTTTATATAATGCTACGAGCTTATGTATTAATGCGATATTTTTGCTGTCGCTTCCTGAATGCCTCCGACCCTCCTTCTAAAACCTCCAGCGCTCTATCTCTGATTTTGGGATTCTCTATTGCACCTGCAATATAAGAGATTTCACCTTTATTAATATTGGCAACAATAATCTGCTCGGCATCGCTATTAATTACGACATTTCCATTATTAGACACTAAAATAACTTGCCTATAACTCTTTGCTTGTCTAATTGCTTTTACAAGTTCATCCATAATAAATTCATTATCAAGATGATCATCATGCGAATCGATGATTATCGGTTTATCTCCCTGTGCCAGATATATTTTAATCAATATAGTTGCCTTTTGTCCCAAAGAGAGCTTTTCTAAATCTGTCTTTTTATATTTCACAACTGGGACTACCCGCATGTAGTTTCCATAAAGAAAATTATAGAAGTCTCCTGTTGAAATGGGATAGCTTTTTATTTTTGATTTTAATTCATTATAACAGCGTTCTATTTCCTTGATAAGATCACCAATTCTATTCTCGTCTCCTTCTACTATTGCAGAGTATAATTTTATAATTTTATCAAATGCGGGCGGTGTATTATCATCCCCATCAATATTTATTTTTCTGTTGTCCATTATGCTTTCTGCTTTTTTCAATAGCCCATCTGCATCAAAACGAATTTCCGCAACAAAATTAAGATCAGCCAAGACATCAGCCTTTTTAGAAGAGAACATTTTTATTATTTCTTTATACTTCTTTTTTTGAGCAACAATATTCTCAATTGATTCTTTCATTAATCCCTTTCTTTCTTCAACAACTTGCTCCAGTCGTTTCTTTTCTTCTTTAAATTGTTTTATTCTAGCCTCGATTTTTTTTGAACCAGCAATTAATTCTCGTTTACGATCCAGGAGTTTAGTATGTTCCTGTATCCCTCGCTCAAAACGATCCAATTCTTTTTGTGCTTTTTCTATTTCTGAAATAGATTCTTCTATCTCTTTTTTGGTTGTTTTGAGCCTACTATCCAGATTTGGGCATTGCACATATGAAAGCTTGTCGTATTTTTCTTTTATATTAAGCTTTTTAAGTAACTCATTAATAATTATAATATTTTCGTTGAATTCCAGCACTTGATCTTCAAGAAAATTGATGGAGTTTTTAATTGCGTCGCGCAATCCTACTAAGTCATCTCTTCGAGATTTTAATTCGCCAAGATTTTTTTGCTTTTCTTGTGCTAATTCAATATTCTTTTTGCTCTGTACTTTCTCGAGTTCTTTAATTCGATTTTCAATATCTTTAATATCTGCTGAATTTTTTCTCTGTTCTTGTTTAATGCTTTGGTAAATTTCCAGGCTTGTTTTTTGTTCGATTTTTTCAATTAGCTGGTTTTTGGAGACAATTTTTTCAATAAAATTTTTACTTTTTTCAACTAAATCGCCAAATTCAAAAGTTTTTATTGAATTTCTAATCTGTGGACTTTCAAAGATTAAATTATTAATATATTTATCAAGATCTGATCCTTCACCTATATATTTTTCAAGCTTTCCTTGAGCAATATAGAAAAATTGACCTTCATCAAGAAAATTCTGATCTGTTAGTTGTTTTGAAAATTCGCCGCCATCTCTAAATAATAACTTTGTCTCTATTTTGGGATCGTCATTGATAATCCTTCGGACAAAGGAATTTTTGTCATCAGTATTACATCGATCCATATAACAATTAGCAACAATATCAACTAATGCTGTTTTGCCGGTACCCTTTCCACCTACGACCGCTACAAGGGCAGTATTCAATGCAATGTTAGTTTTCTTTAAAGAAAGCTCATTATTTATTTTTTCATCACTAATATCAACTTCACTTATAGTGTAGTTGCTTATTATTGGGCTCGGATCTTTTTCTTGAACAATAACTCGTTCTTCGGGCTCGTATAATAACTGTTTGAATCCTTCAAAAGTAGGGTCAGCTTTTACCCAGCAGTATCTGGGCTGGCACTCATTGGGATTATCATCGCATTTGTGTGTATTATCCCCTCGTAGAGCACAGGGATGTCCGACTTCCTCAAGTTTATGCGCATCAGATCCATGAATACAGGGTTTTAAGGTTATAAATTCCTTAATAAAATGTTTCTCTCCTTCCAAATAAGGTTCTTTGCCTAAACACCATGAGCAAGTCTTATGATTTGAGGAAAAAACCATACTCGCACTTTGTAGGAGTGTTTTTCTTGTATGATGGTCTTGTCCATCCCAATCAATAAGATACCACCCTTCCTCAGGGAGAACTACAACATACTTACCTCTAAACCTGCTGTCATTAGCGAGGATTTTTGTAATATCTTCGTGGTTTACAACAGCCTGCATTGCTCCTAGCGTTATAGGATCGTGACCAGCTCTTCGAAATGCTTTATGATGATTGAGTAGTTTTTTGCCGAGTTCTTCAATATTTGATAATTTTAATTTTCTACGTTCGGAGTCGTTTTCTGGATCTTCTTCATAATAAAAATAGATATCGTGGAGAAAATGTTCTTCAATATCCTTTATTGATACTTCGTCAGAAAAAATTATATGGAAGTTTAACCTTTTTGGTTTTTCACCATCTTTTTTGCTCGATAGTAGACTTTTAAGGCGAAATTCAATATTAGGAAGGATAGTGTGTATATTAGTAAGTTGTCCCCTTTTTTTAAATTCCTTTAATTTTTTATAACCATCAATAGTAAAGTAATCGGTGATACCAACTACTGCTACATCGAGAGATTCGAGTTTTTTAACAAATGCTTCCCAATCGGGATTACCATTTGCTAATTTTGGGTATTGATTGTTGAGTATCGACAGCGGGCTATGTATGTGTATATCCCACTTTCTCCATTCGGAACCTCTCGGGTATTTAATTTTGTTATTTTCTTCGGACATAGAATTTAAATATAACTTGAAAAATCAACTGAACATATTAGATTGTTTCCCACCGTCCTTATTTCATTTCTATTCTAGAATCAATAAATGATTTAGTCAATAAGATAAAAGGAAGTAGGTTTTTCTACTTCCTTTTTTGAAAGAACTAATTGACATCCCAAGCTTTACAATGCTTTCCATACTCGCAGTCCTTACACCAGAAGCTTGGCCGGGGATAGAAGATTTGAGATTGGATTCCTTTTAGAACCTGGCAGGCAAGAGAGAAGAATCTCTGATAATCACTCATATCTCTTTTTGTCTTTAGAATAATCATCTTTGGCTTTTTTGTCTTGACGAAATTTACCACTTCCAGACGCTTTGGAGGCTTCTGATAGAGCATTTCATAAGCATAGCTGTAGGCAGTAAGCTGGAGGTTATCATCAACATTTTTCTGATTATACGTCTGATTTGAGGTTTTAAACTCAACGATTGTGTCATCCTTTTCGATAAGGTCGATAAAACCTTCAAGATTTAATCCAAGACTATCTCCGTTTGAAGGATTAACTAAGGGAACGACAAAGGGAATCTCACTGTCAGCTACTCCGTTGTGTTCTTGATGATAATAAAGTGCCAGGATCTCCTTTGCTATAACCGTTAACTTCGCCTCATCCTCACCGCTTTTGTATCGTATCTCAGCATCTGCTCTCTGACTGTACCAGTCTGTGTCAAAAAGCCGTAAAAAATCATCCAGAGTCACCTTGTTTCCATTTTTTCTCTCTTTGTGAAACCAAGAAAGGGTTGAGTGAATGGCGCTTCCAAAAGCAAGCCCTGACGGTTTAAATGGCACTGGAATTTTATCAACATAGCGAAACCTGTACTTAAGGCTGCATTGAAGGTAGAGATTCATCTGGCTGCTAGAAAGGTGCTCTATCATCCTTTTCTCCCTTGCTCTCTTCAAGTAATTTCTCGATCACGTTGCTCGCTTCAACTTTGGTTACATCTTTTAAAGAATCCACTTGAAAGAGTTCCTTTAATTTTTCATGAGCCTCGTCTGCCTCTAATCCATTTCCAGCTAAGATTCTAAATAGATATCTCTTTTGCGCATCAGTCATAAGAGAATCATCTTCTTTTGGATTTCCTTTCTGACTTTTTTCTTTTTTCACATCTGTTTTCTCGTTTACCGAAGCCTCAAGGTTATCTTCTGAAGGAATCTCCTTTTCGTAAAGATAGAGACTCAAAATAACCTTTCCCTCATTAGTCCTTAATTCGATACACTTAACCTTATTTTTCATTCTTTTCCTCCATATTTATTAGATTTTAAGGTTCTACTTTCAGCTTAGCTTATAGATGAGTTCCAACAAGAGAGGATAATTTGTTTAAAGAGGCAGTTTTTCCTGTCTTTTTATTTAATTATTGGGGATTTACTATTGAGGTGTATGAAAGAGTCAGGAAATAATAAAAACCCAATCACACCTTTTGCGATTACAGATTATAGGGATATTAAGAAGCGATTCGGAATCAAAGAAAGGAATCGAAGAGGACATATGTATATCATTGGCAAGACCGGTACCGGAAAATCCACATTAATAAAGAATATGGCTGTCTCAGATATCAGGAGTGGAAATGGTACAGCATTAATAGATCCTCACGGAGATTTAGCTGAAGATGTTTTGAATTTTATTCCCAAGAGAAGAATAAAGGATGTTGTCTATTTCAATCCTGGAGATTTGGAATTCCCGATAGCCTTTAATCCCTTAGAAAAAGTTCATTCTGACAACTATCATCTCGTAGTTTCTGGTATTATCTCGGTTTTCAAGAAAATCTGGGTGGATTTCTGGGGGCCAAGACTAGAACACATCTTAAGGCATTCGATCTTAACCCTATTGGAATATCAAAATAGCACTCTGCTGGATTTGCCAAGGCTTTTAACAAATAAAGAATTCAGGAATAAAACCTTACAATCCGTCTCTAGTCCTCAGATAAGAGAATTCTGGTTTAATGAGTTTGAAAAATACTCTGCCTGGCTTAGATCCGAGGCTATTTCGCCTATTCTTAATAAAGTTGGTCAGTTTCTGACCAGCTTACCTCTTAGAAATATCGTTGGACAGAAAGAGAATACTTTTAATCTAAGGGATTTGATGAATGAAAGAAAGATACTTATAGTTAATCTTGCCAAAGGGAAGATCGGTGAAGAAAATTGCGCTCTTCTAGGAGCAATGCTGGTAACAAAGATTCAATTAGCTGCTTTGAGCCGGGCAAACTTGAAAGAAAATAAGAGAATACCATTTTACCTTTATGTAGATGAGATACACAATTTTCTCACTCTGTCCTTTGCTGACATCTTGTCTGAAGCCAGGAAATATGGATTAAATCTAATTCTTGCCCATCAGTATATAGAACAGCTTGATGAAAAAATAAAGGCAGCTATTTTTGGAAACGCAGGTACAATCATATCTTTCAGAGTAGGAGCCGAGGATGCCAGATATTTAGCGAAAGAATTTTCTCCTATTTTTGATGAATGTGATCTTGTCAATCTCTCCAATCATCATATCTATCTCAGATTAATGATTGATGGAAAAACTTCTCAGCCTTTTAGCGCCATTACATTAGCTTCGCCTAAAATAAAAACCTCTTACAAAAGAGATATTATTAATCAATCAAGAAAAATGTATACCAAGAAAAGGAAACAAGTTGAAAGAGAAATAATTTATAAAGCTCCTCCTTCCTCTAATACTTATGACCAAACGCTTCCAATCTAATCCTTCAATATATCTGCTTCCTGATGAAAAAATTATCTTTAAAACCAATCCTCATTGGCTATTTATCGTTATTCCCGTTGTTGTGATATTCATTTTCTGGATAATCTATCTTCTTTTTGTCTGCTCATTTATAGGAGCTGTACTTTTAGATGAGTTTGTGAATTTTTGCATCTTCATCAGTTCTTTTGCTTCTGTCTTTCTGATAGCAGTCCTTTATCTCGATTGGAAATTTAATCGGCTCTACCTCACAAATTTGA
>JACNFI010000426.1 GCA_014384665.1 Candidatus Cloacimonadota bacterium | reverse complement strand
ATCCATATAGAGGGAAGACGCAGTAAAAGACAGGTTGTAAGGAATGGATTCCCGTCCCCGATTTCTCGAGGACAAGCTTTCACGGGAATGACACTTGTCTTGACGAAGCAAGCCATAGCCAGAAATGAAGTGAAATTACTCATTTTGCAGAACTCATTTTACAAACCCTTGAAGATTTGAACTGTCTTTAAGGTTTAATACTGTCTGCTGAAAAAAATGGTAAGTGGAAATGGATTATCTTCAGAAAGGGGACAATATGGATAATTATTTTGATCTGGAATAATATCATTAGAAATCCACCATGGATCTCCTCCGCCAATGATAGCAACTAATGCCATCTTAGTGCCCACAGGGCAGTCACCATCCTTGCTGCTATACATTTCTGAAAACGGGACCGCCATTTCAATTACAGAAGCATTCATTGCAATATGGACATTTAATATATGTTGATCAACAGAACTCGGTTCTTCAAGACTGACAACACCCACATCACTCACCAGTGCCCATGCACTAAAAGCCAGGTCTGCACCAAAACTCTCTGTTGTGATAACTGCTTTTTGCAAATGATCTCCATAAGCTCCACCTGATATTGAGTAAAAATTTGAAATACCTGTATTTTGACCAAAATCTTTATCAATATAAACATTTACTGTATTATTATCACTATCAAAACCACCAGAGACAGCAATATAAAGTGTATCCTCATTTCTTGATAAGTAAAGATTATCAAAATTATTTGATGGCCCCCAATCTGAAATATGGGTGTCTTCATATACAGGCTCCCATCCCTCATCAATAGTTCCATCAATCACAACAGTTCTTATTTCAATTGTTTTTATCAAAGTTAAGCAAACTGTATCCGCTTTTGTTGTATCATAAGGATTAAGAATTATATCTGTCAGGGTGAAGTCTTCATAACTATCTGCAGACACAGTGATGTGATAAGTTCCATATGATAAATTCCCTATAAGGAAATACCCGTTGGTGTCAGTAATGGATTCACCCATGAGGGTAGAAATACCTTCCTTATAAGTTTGTACTTTAGCAAAAATAGTATCAGGATTACCTTCTTCAAAATTGACATATCCTTCTAATGATGAATTGTAGGTAAATGGGGGTTCATCAGGGTTGTCTTTGAATAAATCACAACCAAGCATAAATAATAAACATCCTATTAAAAAAAACCATCTTATTTGTTTCATAGTTTCCTCATTAGACTCACAAATTCTTATAAAATTACCTTGCCTTTGGATTCAATATATCTTGTAAAAGGAGTGGAAGGTGTTAATGGAACAATATCTACAGATATTTGCAGGTCTTCTTCAAGCTTTGCCCCCAGTTCATACAATTTCCATCCAAGAACGCCCTCACAAGCAAAATCCAAATCTTTGGCTTCTGAGGGATATTCAAGAGTGCTGCCAAAGAGAATGAGACGAGTCGCTCCATATTTCTTTGCCAGAAGCACAATTTTTTTAATTTGCTCTTGTTGGATTAACATAATAAATCAACTCCATTATTTGAGGATTTAGTTATCATTTTTCATTTAATTATCAATACAGAATTTTGACCACCAAATCCATCATCTGTTGTTTCAAAGGCATTTGGGTCTTTAACCCATGTATTCCTGTCCAGCACGAATTTATATTCATATCTTCCGGGTTTAAGAGGTGTTACAAGAGACCAGATGCCATCATCAGCAACGCGGTCTCCATGTGTTCCATCATCATACATTTTATCTATGTTTTCATCAAATCTATTTGAACTACTGGCGGTCCCGCTCCATAGATTATCAGGAAAACTTCCAGATAATGTAACAACTCTGGACGATGGTGCTTCAATTTGAAACAATATACCACCGTCAACCCTGTGGGGAGGAGCTAAACGTTTCTTAATAAAATTCAATGAACAACTTATAAGAAACAAGCACGCAACAACGATGATATAATATACAAATATTGAGCTTTTCTTTTTTACCATTTTTAGACTTCCTGCTTCCTTAATGAATTAGGCTTTTGTCTGCTTTACACTTTCTGGTATAATTGTAACCAAAATGCGTAAGGCTTTATTTACAGATTCTGAATCAGGAAAGTATTTAAGCACATCTGGTTCAAGCATTACTGCTCCATCTTCAAGAGTAAAATATTTTATTTCTGTTGATCCATCTGCTTTATGAATTTTAACCGTATGTCCTTTACGATATGCTTTGTAATGTTTACCACGAATACCACCCTTAAAGTCATATTCAGGAAGCATATCATTATTTTCTGAATTTTTATTTTTCATATATTCTCCGTTCTAATTTATTAGCTTTCCGGCTACTAATGATCCGAATGGTTGATTTTTTTTCTGTATAAACTACAATTAAAATTTTTCCTTTTGATGAACAGCCAATGTCAATATAACGACATTCATTTATAGAATGCTGTGGATCCGGAATAGTGATTGCATAAGGATCATTGAAAACTGTTTTTGCTTCTTCAAAGCTTACTTTATGTTTTCTAAGATTCTCTTTAGATTTTTCTTCATCCCACTCAAAAGTCAAATTCATTTTACATACTCCTGGTCATCTCGTTAACAAACCATTCTAATATATCAAGATAATGAAATAGGATTACACTATTGTAAATACTTTTATCAATGTTCTAATCTCAACTTCAAAACTTTACTACAGCCTCAATCCCTATCCTCTGTTCGTCCATAAGTCTTTGTTCAGCAGTTCTTAATTTTTCTCCAAGACCTTTGTAATTATTCTCTAAATAATTTTCAAAGTCACCTATTGATGCCATAAATTCCTGTCTTCCCCCATCATAGAACTCATCAGTAACAGCGTTCAATACTCTTGGATTAACACCCCAGCCAAGTGAAATTTCAATATTGTCACTAAGAAAATAGGTTATCTTTGAAAAATTACAGATAAAAACATCTTCCCATGAATTGTAATCAGTTTTAATTTCAAGAAAGGAATCATTATAATACGGAATTCGGGTATTTGAATAGATACCCCAATGTTTTGCAATCTTCCAGTTAAGGATTACTTCATTTTCAATGTATTTTGGATTATAAGTAAAATCAATTTGAGCAACTTTATTTTGATATTGTATATCAAATTTTTGAGACCCAATAGCTAAACGACAACCAAGTCGTAAGCCCCAAAGTAAGCCTGTGTTGTAACCTAAAATGGTATATTGCTCAAATGGGACATCTGAATATTTCTGATACCATCGCCCATTTCCATCTGTTTTTTCTAAATATTTATAATAATCCGACCAACTAACTGTGCTATCTGGCAGATAATTTTTCCAACAGCTCATTTCTAACTTAGCAGAAATATGTTCATTAGAAAAATTACATCCAAGTACAATTCGATTCTTGCTCAGGCTTTCATCAAAATTTAATTTGTTTCTTTGAAAATTTCCGTAAATATCAAAGGAAGCTGGAAATTTTACATTTAAAAATCCTACTCCTAAACCAAGATATACTATATCACCATTTAACCATTTTGTAGTAATAGAATCAATATCTGAATTTTCAAAAGAGTAATATTCTCCATTAAAATCAAAACTAATAGGTCCTTTCCAGTTTGATCTTTCAATTTTATATATGAGCTGAAAGTCAACCTCGTTACTAATCTGCCTTTTAGAACTGCTACTGGAAAGGGGAAATTGAGCAGAATAAATTGAATATCCGACTCTAATTTCATTTTTACTCTTCTTTTCATTCGTAGTGTAAATTGAAACTCTCTCACTATTATTCAAATCAAATTCCAGAGTTCCTCGTGCTGCACTTATGTCCCCGTCATCATTTCCAGCTTGGTCTGCATAGAGTAGTTCAACACCAAAATTAAGTGGTAGTTTTTTAAAGGGAAATTTTAATGATGGAATTTTTGATTTTCCATAGATTCCAAGGTAATCATAACCAAATGCATAATGATATTGTCCTTCATCACCAACAATATGTAAAGGGTCATCAAAAGTAATATACCCAAAATTATCAAATGTATTCAAAAAGAAATTAGGTGCATTCAATTTTAATATAGAACGTTTGAAATTGAGATGAGTTTTCCACATATCAGTTCCTTCAGCAATATTGTTAATATTCATAACAGTATACCCTTCAACAGCACTATTGAACTTTATTTTCATTCCAATATTTATATCATGCAAGGGTTTTTCAAGCATAAAGCGACTGTTTTCATTATCTACAAAAATCCCCTTTGTATAATATCTTCCATCAAAATAAACCTTTGGATTTAATTTTGTTTTTATACCGATTATTGATTGAGTCTCTGATACTTTTTTAACTACAACTTGACCCTCCTCATTAACAACAATTACTGAATTGAAACCACCATAGCCATCATCAGTTTGGTTAGGATTTTCTGGGTCAACATACCAATTTCCATCAACAACAAATTTGTATTGATGTTCTCCTTGTGATAATTTAATGACAGTTCCCCACATACCATCATCATCCTTTTTTAAAGGATTTGCATTTGTGTTCCAATCGTTAAATGTGCCAGCAATTGTAACGCTATTTGCTTTTGGGTCTTCATAAGAAAATCCAATTCCATTTTTAACAGAATTTACACCAGCAGATAAAAAATTTGTAAATAAAACTAAAAGAAAAAGTAACTTAAAAAATTTCACTTTAACTCCTTTTTGTAACTCAATTGTCCACAATTGAGAAGCAAATGAGACATTTGCGTTACACTAAAACCACCCTTTCAGAATCAGTTTAATTTCTTTCTGCATAGTACCACCAGAAGCAAAATTATCATCATTTACAAGACCATAAGCTCCATACCAGCTTGGACAATATTGCAAATAAAGTTCTGTATTGTATCTATTATGCGAAATTGAGGACTCTCACAGACCGTTCAAAGGCAAGACTCCTTTTATGAAGTTTAAGCCGTTCAATTTCATGCAATGTTTCTGCTGTCAAGTAGCTTTCACCACATTGTGGGCAAATTACTACAGGAATATTTTCTATGATCAAAAGATTCTTGCCCTTGCCATATATTCTAGCAACTTTGTGGATATGTGCACCTTCTTGTCCACATATATCACATTTCATAAGTTTTCTCCTATTTTTGTAAAATGTATACAGTAATAATAACAAGCTTGCCGGTAGGACTTATCTTGGCAATAAGCTCTGCATCAACTTCTTTAATTGTTCTGCCTTTAATTCTGTATTTCCATTCAGCTGTCATACTATCTTTTTGTCGTTCCAATATTTCTCCTGTAAGGATAACGCTTTCAATGTCATAGATAGATAGTTGGTCATCATTCATTTCTTCTTCTGCGTGAAGTGTCATTACATACTGACTTTTTCGAATTCTCTCACGCATAAGTTTAAGAATACTTTTGAACATAGTATTCCTTCAAAACCATCCTTTCAAGATCAACTTAATTTCTTTCTGCATAGTTCCACCAGAAGCAAAATTATCATCATTAACAAGACCATAAGCTCCATACCAGCTTGGTCCATATTGCAAGTAAAGTTCGGTATTTCCTCCGACACGATACTGGATTTCTCCAAAAAAACTCATTCTTGAGCCCACTCTATCATTTGCAACCATACCTCTTACAAAAGCCCTCCACCGCTCGGTTAGGTTTATCCCGCATTCAATACCTGCAATCTGTTTTTCCCATGTCTCACCAATATCTTTTATTTTGAATTGCGTAAGAAGTTTCGCTAATCGGTTTTCAACTGAAAGTTCTACAAAAAAATCGTTATGTTTATAATTTTTTCCGTGCCAGACTTCATCTTTTTTATTGTAATAAACCTTTCCCTTAAAACCATTAACGAATTCGATATAAATTTCACTATAAAGATTTGACACAGGGTCAAGACTCATTCCTGTTTGAAATCCTTCAGCTTCTAGTTTTTTGTGCTGTAAGTAATTGAGTGTAAAGGTTATAGCTCTTTGAGGAACCATATAGTATGAATTCACCCAGAAACCGTACTCATCTGATTTGTTCTCACCCATATAATTTCTGAAGCACTTTCCATAAGTCCATACACCAGGGTTTACAAACCAATATCCAAAATGGTTTGAACCAAATTTCAAACCCCGGAATTCGCATTTTGCTGCTACATTTCCTTTGAAAAACTCTCTGAAACCAGCAATATATTTCCCATCCTGGAAAAACTCACTACTTTTGTGCATATAATCTTTATTAAGTTCAACAATATCTTTTTCAGAAGGAACTTGTGAAACAGCAAATTCAATATTGAAAAAATAATTTCTAAATTGTAACCTTTCGTCAATGGCTATTACCTGATTATACTCTTTTTCACCACCAAATCCATAATTCTTCCTCTGATAAAACAATCCTGCTTTTATCTTATTGCCTAAAAAAGCCTGGCGTAAACGAAGTAAGTGAATATCATCACTTTCGCCTTGTGAAAAATCTGAAAAAACATAAGTGGCACTCCCACCCCAGTCTTCCCAGAGGTCTATTCGAACTCCCTGTCCATTTCCATCATTATTTACTGAGCCAGTGTTTAGGATATTGAGCATTGAGCCATCAGTCCAGTAATGATTATTCTCCCTGGTAAAGAGAACTGCATTAAAACCTCTACCATTGATTTCTTGTCTGTATGAAATATGTCCTTCTGATAAAAGTGCTTCAATATGATCCATCATCTGGCCTTTTGCATTCCATTTGTTAGCATATAATTTCACATACATTTCAGAATTTGCTATGGGTGATGCCCAGAGACGCATCTCAACTTTATAGTCTGGATCCCACATATTCCAATGAAAACCCTCAGATTCATATTTGCTTCCAAATTGTCCTTCAAGATAGCCCTCAAGCCTGATTTGCGTTTGAGCCTGAAAGGTAAACATTAATAATTGCAAAAATAATAAGAGTATTTTTTTACTCATTTGAGCAATTTCCTACAATTATTCAAATTGTAATCCAACAGAAATTCTATAAGTGCTCCCCAGTTCTTCGTGAGAAAACACTGCACCATCAACATTCCAGTATTTAGTCTTAATCCCAAAACCTACAGTTAGATTTTCTCCATTCATACCTATTCGTGGAGCAAACACATTGAAGAACCATATTTCACCACCAAAATGCCAGCTAGTTTCATACTTATTCCAGTTATAGTCAATCAAGAAATTAACAGACTCCCGCCAATGATAATTAACACCTAAAACAAGATTTCTTTCAATTTTATCACCGATTGATATAAATGTGAATGTTTTTTCAAAAAGATTTCGAGCACAAAATCCTATAGAAAAATTGTTCCTTGGACTAATTAATAACCCCACAGTTGCATCAAATTTGCCAGGAATATTTTTACCCAAGAATTTTGTTGATGGTTCACTAATATTTGAATATCCAGATACATTAACAAAATAGTTATTCACACTTACACCAAAACGAACTGGAACTGCATTTAACCTGATAATACTGGCTCCTGATAAAGTTATTAATTGTTCAGAATACTCATTTAAAAGGTTTATCTGTGCCCAGCCCAAACCAATTCTTATTTTTGGCAAAGGTATGGAAAAGGCTACCATTTCGTTGTAAAGGTCTTTCACCCCATACAAGTTCTGGTGGGAAGTAATTAATGAATAACTATTAATTTGTGCCAATCCTGCAGGATTCCAAAAAACAGCACTCGGGTCATCGGCGAGAGCAACATAAGCACTACCCAACGCCATTGGTCTAGCACCCCAGTTCATCCCTATAAAGTTTGCAAACAATGAACTCGTAAAAAATAAAAACAAAGAAATCAGAAGAAAAAGTCGTGTATTTTTTTCAACTTCTTTTACTTCTAACTTCTTACTTCTAACTTCTAACTTCTTCATTTTATCACTGCTATTGCTTCATTGTGGCTAACTTCTTTGGAATCAGATACGAATCGTAAAATATAAATACCGAATGGAACCAATTTACCACCTTGACCTTTCCCATCCCATTTCCATTCATCTTCTCCAATATATTGTGCATTACAAATATATTTTCCTTTTACATTGTAAATTTCAACATTAAAAGAACTCAATCGGTTCGTTTTAAGGGTAAATTTTATCTCTTCAGATTGACTTGATGCGAACACTTTACCGTCAGGAAAATTTACTTTTTCTACTTTTAGAGCAATTTCTTCAAAAGGTGGTGTTTTAAAAAATTCAACCCTTGCTTTGGGACTAATTCCAATATCTGGTTCTCCATTTCCTGTTGAATCAACACAAATATTTACATAGTTATCTAATACTGCCATTGATTTACCATCACTTGGCATTCCTCCGAGGTTGTTCGGCATGACATCTGGTCCACCAAGATTATCTGCACCAGTTGTAATTACTGCAAGCATTTTTATGTATGGATAGTGTTTCATTGTATGTAGAGAATCGTAATAAATAACTTCCCATGGAATTGCAGCTTCCATTGCCCTGCCAAGATTTCCAGTATTATAAGTTGAAAAGTCATCAATGGTAATTTCATCAGCATGCAGAGTAGAACCTTCTCGCACTTTCCAGAATTGAGGATTGTCATTTGTGTCCCAGGTTGCAAGAAAGAAATCAGGATTAGTTCCATAGAATTTGAATGCTCGCATCCATGTATTTAGATTAAGCATATCCTGTATGCCATAATCATCATAAATATCTAAGAAATAGATAACATTATTATTCCACGAACAGGCATCAATTGCAATATACAGATTATTTAGATCCCAAGTGAGCTTGATTTGTTTTACATCATTATATTCTCCCCACCAAGAATCATCATCCAGTTCCTGGGATTCAGAGAGTGGATATTTGATAAACAGTTCTTCATTAGAAGTAAAATCGTCACTATAGCCGTCAATTACGATTCGGGAGCTGAGGTCATCAGCAGTAGTTGTAAATGCTTGGGAGAAAAACATCAGAAAAAGAACTAGAAACACAAAAGATAGGCACCTACAAGGTTGGCATTGGGAACCTAAATAATAAATATTGTTTAAATTCATGTGCATTTGTTGATAAACAATTAAGTTTGTTTTATCTCAGCAAAATCATTTTATTTACGAGTATGTCGCTTCCTGCTTGAAGCTTGAAGAAGTAAATTCCATTTGAGAGTGACTTTCCAGTATCATCCCTTCCATCCCAGGATATGAAGTATTCCCGATATGTCGGGGCTATTGTGGAGAGAGACTCTCCACACTCCAAACACTTCACCAATTGTCCTTTTACATTATAAATCTTTATCTGTGGTAATCTGTGTAAATCAGTGGCTGAAAAAGAAATCGTGGTGAAAGTGCTAAATGGATTTGGATAGTTATTTATAACCATTTCATCAGAATAACCAATTCCATCGTCAACAGCCGAGACAGGACCCATAGTGCCATATACACAACTTATTATTTGGGTTGGGTTTGAATCATCAATTGTAAATGAATGGTTTTCTCCAAAACCAGCTTCAAGATCCATTCCGTTGCGGCCAAGTTTGAAATCAACATATTTCCATGAACCTGTTGGAAATAAAACCTCGCCACTCCATAGAATATCCGGAGTAATTTCAGCAAGATGATTATTTATGGTTTCCCAATCCCAGTCAAGCGGTGCAACAGAACCGTAAATACCGAGAGAATCAAAAATGCACCCTGCTGAAGCTGAATCAGAAATATCTACATTGAAAGTAACAGTTACATCTTGAGAAATATAATCCTCAGGGTTCTGGTCATTGAAATACACAACAGGCAAAATCTGAGTTGGTGAAGAATCATCAATAATAAATGTTCGATTGCTGATATACTCCCAATCTGTTCCATTAATAAATTTGTATTCCTGCATAGGATTGGAGCCTTCTGGTATTGTATAGTCACCCACATAAATATCATCTTCATCAGGGTCTGTAAGTATAATCGCTCCAGGAGTCCAGCCATTAAAAGTTCCTGCCACAGATACATCATAAACTGGAGAAACAAGAGACATATTCACTTGAAAAGTAACTGTCACATCTATTGAAGTTGGTGAGCCAATGTAATAAACACCTGGATTTTCAGCAGTAAATGGCCCTGCACCATTCTGGTCTGTTCCATAAGAATAAGTTCCATCTGTAGAGTCATACCCTTCACAGTAGAAATTAATAATATCATTTTCAACAAAGAAGTCATCTGGAATTACCTCGCTATATTCATCATTATCTCCTACCTCGCC
>JACNFI010000425.1 GCA_014384665.1 Candidatus Cloacimonadota bacterium | reverse complement strand
GTAAAGCAAATGCTTGGTGGTCCTGATGGTGGTGATTTACAAATTGGAGGGCTTATTGCAAGTGGTGATATAGACTTGGTTATTTTCTTGCGAGACCCATTAACAGCTCAGCCGCATGAACCTGATATATCCGCATTACTTAGAGTATGCGATGTTCATAATGTGCCATTAGTTACAAATTTGGCTTCAGCAGAATACTTACTGAAAGGTTTTTGTAAGATGTGATAGCTATCTCACAATCTTGGGGATAATACGAAAGTGATTATCTTTATCTGCATTTCAATTGTAATAATGATTTTTATGGGAATTAGTTATTATTCTGTTGTTAAAAAAACAGTTGATGAATTTTTTGAAAAATATAAAAAAAGAAAAGATATAGATGATTTTAAGAATAATAAAAAATAGAAAAATTCTAACTCCAATGAAGAAAGAAAAGTATATTAAATACATTTTACTTCTTTGTGCATTTCTATCTATCATCTTTCTACTCGGAATAACTATAACTCTGTTCACAGAAGGGCTGCCAATTTTTAGAGAAGTGAAAATCTTTCGGTTCATTTTTGGCAAATCCTGGCATCCGACTCATGAACCGCCAGATTTCGGAATATTACCTCTAATTGTTGGTTCATTATTAGTTACTGTGGGTGCACTTATAGTCGCGGTTCCATTAGGTATCGGGTCTGCGATATACATAGCAGAGTTGGCTCATCCCAAAATAAGGGAATTATTAAAACCTGTTATAGAACTTTTGGCGAGTATTCCTTCTGTAATTTATGGCTTTTTTGGAATGGTCTTTCTCGCACCTTTGATTCAAAAAGTGTTTAATATACCAACTGGGTTGAACTGTTTTACAGCCTCATTGATTCTTGGAATGATGGCACTTCCAACGATAACAAGCATTGCTGAAGATTCTATCTCTGCTGTTCCCAAAGCACTTGGCAAAGCGTCTTATGCTCTTGGTGCAACAAAATGGGAGACAATAACAAGAATACTCGTTCCTGCGGCATCTTCAGGAATTATTGCCAGTATTATTTTGGGCTTAGGTAGAGCAATAGGCGAGACGATGACTGTACTTATGGTTGCGGGTGGGGCAGCCCAAATACCTAAATCCATTTTTCAACCAGTTCGTCCAATGACTGCTACTATTGCTGCTGAAATGGGAGAATCACCAATGGGAAGTCTTCACTATCATTCTCTTTTCGCAATTGCTTTGGTGCTTTTCTTTATAACTTTGGGTTTTAACTTATTAACAGACTGGGTTATACATCGGAAAAAATATGCCCAATTCAGATGAAACATTCATGCCGATCCCGATTCCGATTCATCGGGAGGACAAAGGAGTATGAAAATAACACACCCCCTCCCCGACAAGTCGGGAAGACCCCTCTTGATAGCTTACCATTATACACAAATATGGAATTCTCCTTAGAAGCCCACAAATTCATTTGTGGGTATTAAAAAGAAAAGTGGAAATTGTCAACCGTTTCAACGGTTTACCAAATTAAGAAACCATTAAAATGGTTAAAAATATGGTTTTGATATCGTTCCCACGATTAAAATCGTGGGCTTCTAAACACTCTATATTAAATGATCTACAGACTTGTGTATAATGGATAGCTTGATAGAGGGGAATTTCTAAAAAATCCCCTCTTGAGAGGGGTGGATCCCGATTTATGAGCCTGAGGCTCATTTATCGGGAGATGGGGTGTGTAATCTGTGTGGCTATTTTCAGGTACAATGAGAAAACTTAAACAAAATCTTGGATTTCTTGTATTAAGAATTTCAGTTATTATTACTATTGTCTTTCTGCTTTCACTCCTTTTGGTAATATGTATAAATGGCTCAAAGGTGCTATCTCTCTCATTTCTTTTAGAGTTTCCCAAGGAAGGAATGACCAAAGGCGGTATTTTCCCAGCAATTGTTGGTACTTTTCTTCTTTCTATTGGAGCTGTTATATTTGCTTTACCTTTGGGCATCTTAGGTTCAATCTATCTAAAAGAATATGCAAAGGGGAGACGAATAATAAGAGTTATCAGAGTTGGAGTAAATAATCTTGCTGGTGTTCCATCCGTAGTTTTTGGCCTTTTTGGTCTTGCAGTATTTGTAAAATTTTTTGATTTTGGAGTGTCAGTATTTTCTGGTTCACTAACACTGGGAATTCTGATTTTGCCAATAATCATCAGGTCAACAGAAGAAGCGATTGCCTCTGTTCCAAATGATTTTAGAGAAGCATCTTTTGCATTAGGTGGAACTAAATGGCAAACGGTAAAAAATGTAGTGCTGCCGACAGCATTGCCAGGAATTCTAACAGGAGCGATTCTGGGTATCGGGAGAGCAGCAGGTGAGACGGCTCCAATTCTTTTTACAGCAGCAACATTTTATAACCGTCATCTCCCCACTTCAATCTTTGATGAGGTTATGGCTCTTCCCTATCATATTTACGCTTTGATGACAGAAGGCACAAAACCTGAATTTCAAATGCCTATCGCTTATGGAACTGCTTTAGTTCTTTTGATGTTAGTCCTTTTAATAAATCTTGTTGCAATAATTATACGATATAGAGCAAGAAAGGCAAAAAAATGGTAAAAAGTAAAATTTTAACTGAAAATCTAAATCTCTGGTTTGGGAAAAAACATATTTTGAAAGATGTGAGTTTAACAATACCCCAAAAGTCCGTAACAGCAATAATGGGTCCATCTGGCTGCGGAAAATCAACTTTTCTGCGATGCTTAAACAGGATGAACGACTTAATTGATAATACAATAATTAAGGGGAAAGTGATTGTTGACGACAAAAATATTTACAACAATAATACTAATGTATCGGTTCTTCGCAGAAAGGTTGGGATGGTGTTTCAAAAACCGAATCCTTTTCCAAAATCAATTTATGATAATGTTGCTTATGGCTTAAAGATAAATAAGATGAGAAAGAGTAAAATCCCGGAAATAGTTGAGAGAAGCCTGAAAGCCGCAGTGCTTTGGAATGAAGTAAAAGACCATCTAAATGATTCTGCTATGGAACTCTCAGGGGGACAGCAACAAAGATTATGTATTGCGAGGGCAATTGCTATTGAGCCAGAGATTATTCTTATGGATGAGCCCTGCTCTGCTCTTGACCCAGCAGGTACATTCAAAATAGAAGAACTAATGATGAGATTGAAAGAACAATATACAATCATTGTGGTTACACATAATATGCAACAGGCATCACGAGTATCGGATTTTACAGGATTTCTCTATCTCGGAGAAGTCATAGAGTTCGGAGAAACAAACCAGATGTTTTCAAGACCAAAAAATAAATTAACAGAAAATTACATCAGCGGTCATTTTGGATAAAATAGTTGAACTGGTTGAACTGGTTGAATTGGTTGAACTGGTTGAACCCCATTAGATAGTAAACATCTAACGGGGTAAACCGATTCAACTGATTCATAAGAGGTAAAATTATGGCAAGAGAATCTTTTCAATTACATATAAAAGAACTTGAACAGGAACTAATAATTATGGGTGAAATGGTTGTGATGGCTGTAAATTGTTCTATTGAGGCGTTAAAATCACGCAATATTTCCGAGGCAGAAAAAATTATATCAGGTGATCTTCTTATCAATAAAAAACGATGGGATATAGAAGAGAAATGTATTAATTTGATTGCAACTCAACAGCCAGTTGCTTCTGACTTACGAGATATAATAGCAATTTTGAATATCATTACAGATTTGGAAAGAATGGGAGATCATGCAGAAGGGATTGCCAGAATTGTAATTATGTATGGAAATGAACCTTTCATCAAACCTTTGATTGATATTCCACGAATGGCTGAAATTACTATTGAGATGTTAAAAAAAAGCCTTAATGCATTTATACAGCGGGACGAAAATAGTGCAATTGCAATTTGTAAAATGGACGATAATGTAGATATGCTGTATGAACAGATCTATCGGAAACTATTAACTTATATGATTGAAGACCCGAAGACAATTACCAGAGCAACATATTTGCTCTGGGTTGCGCATAATTTGGAGAGAATCGCTGACAGAGTTACTAATATTTGTGAGCGAATTGTCTTTCTTGTAACTGGAAAAATGGAAAGAATCAATGTATCAAAATATTAAATTACAAACATTCATATAAATTGACAATTTAAAGAAAAGAAATCCAATTTGTTAAAATGGTGGGCCCAAGAGGGCTCGAACCTCTCACCGCCCGGTTATGAGCCGGGAGCTCTACCAGATGAGCTATGGGCCCAAATCAACTTAGGTTTCTATAAAAATACACCATTTTGCTTGTCAAGTTTTAGTATAAAAAAAGATAATTATTAGTCGCAGATAACGAAGTCCGAAGGATCTGCCTTTGGCATGAATAGAATTTGTATTTTATTTCTGAAATAACCTTTGTGTCTTAGTGTCCCCAATTCCTGAGCTCCACGTTCCCTCCCCGATTTGCTCGGGGATAATTGGGAATCTCGGGGACCAGGAATGTGCTTAATTGGGGATTGTGGCAAAAAATAAAATGGATGAATTTAAGTTAGTTTCAGACTATAAACCCAAAGGTGACCAACCTCAAGCCATTTCTGAATTGACAAACGGCATTCTAAAAAACCAAAAATATCAAACCCTTTTAGGAGTAACCGGCTCAGGCAAAACTTTCACAATTGCAAATGTTATAAAGAACACAAATCGTCCAACGATAATTATATCGCACAATAAAACCCTTGCCGCTCAACTTTATGGTGAAATGAAACAACTTTTTCCAGAAAATGCAGTTGAATATTTTGTTAGTTATTATGATTACTATCAGCCCGAGGCATATCTCCCTGTAACAGACACCTATATTGAGAAGGATGCAGATATAAACGAGCAGATTGATAGATTGCGGTTGCGAACTACAATGTCCTTAATGGAACGGCGAGATGTTATCATTGTAGCAAGTGTCTCCTGTATTTATGGTCTGGGTGTGCCAGAGGATTATCGTGAATCTTTAATAGATTTGCATATTGGACAAAATATTGAAAGGGATGAACTTCTCAGAAAATTGGTTGATATTTACTATTCTCGTAATGACTTTGAATTTCAGAGAGGAACTTTTCGGGTGCGAGGCGATGTAATTGAGATATATCCTGCATATCTTGAGAATTCTATTAGAGTGGAATTCTCATTTCATGGAATTGGTGCAATTTTTCGCATTAATCCTCTTACTGGAGAAATTTTGGAGGAAATGGAAAGGTATTCTGTTTATCCTGCTCGGCATTTTGTTACATCTCCCATAAGATTAGAAATGGCTTTGAAAAGTATTGAACAAGAACTTAAAGAAAGAATAAAATGGTTCAAATCACAAAATTTATTGATAGAAGCACAAAGAATAGAACAGCGAACAAAATTTGACCTGGAAATGCTTAAAGAAGTTGGATATGTATCCGGGATAGAAAATTATTCCAGACATCTTTCCGGCAGAAAACCAGGTCAAAGACCGTATTGCCTTTTGGATTACTTTTCTAAAGATTATCTAGTAATAATTGATGAATCTCACGCAACAATTCCACAACTTCACGCGATGTATGGTGGCGATTATTCAAGAAAAAAAAGTTTGATTGATAATGGATTTCGGCTTCCCTCTGCTTATGATAATCGGCCACTCAAGTTCAAGGAATTTGAAGAATTGATAAATCAGGTTATCTTTATGTCGGCAACACCAGCGGAGTATGAATTTGAGAAATGCAATGGAGTTTTTGTAGAGCAAGTTGTCCGTCCCACAGGTTTGATAGACCCGGAAATAATTTTAAAATCTGCAAGATATCAAGTTGATGATTTGCTTGAACAGATTCAGAAACTTGTTGAAAAAAAACAGCGAATTCTCGTTACAACTTTGACAAAAAAGATGGCAGAAGACCTAACAGAATATATCTCGCAAACAGGTCAGAAAGTAAAGTATCTGCATAGTGATATTCAAACTTTAGATAGAACCAAACTAATACGAGAATTGCGACTTGGAGAAATTGATGTGCTGATTGGTGTAAATCTTTTACGAGAAGGGTTGGATCTGCCCGAAGTGTCGTTGGTTGCAATTATGGATGCAGATAAGGCAGGATTTTTACGCTCTGAAAGGTCACTTATCCAAACTGCTGGCAGAGCAGCAAGAAACATTGATGGAAAAGTTATTTTTTATGGTGATGAGGTTTCAAAAGCAATGAAAAAGGCAATTTCAGAAACAAACCGTAGAAGAAAAATCCAGGGAGAATATAACATTCAGCATAATATCACACCAGAATCAATTCAGAAAACTATTGACAGTATTATGCTTTCCACTGTAGTTGCAGACCAAAAGAAGAAAGAAAAACCGAAAAAAGTTGACTTCAAACAATACATAAATATAAAAAGTCGCGATGATGTTATTGACTTACTTACCAGAGAAATGAGAAAATTAGCAAAAGAATTAAGATTTGAAGAAGCAGCAGAAATAAGAGATAGAATTTTGGAATTAAAAGAGATGTAAATGAAATGGCTGAAGCCATCATAAATGGTCATAACCTCCTGCGGAGCGTCATTAAATAGTTATTATGTTAGGACCCAAATAGACCAAAAACAAAGTGAGCAAAAATGAGACGAGCAAAGCGTAATAAAAAGTCATAAGCTACTTCCCCGCGTCCGCGGGGATAGCGTCATATGATTCGCCAATTGGCGAATCGTCATAAATTGTCATTATGAGTTAGTGACGCCCCAAAGGTGCTTATGACAGCGATCCCCGCGGACGCGGGGAAGTGAGCAAATGACAGCAAAGCGTTTTGACGGCTTTAGCCATTTTTCAGAGGAGTTTTTATGAGTGAGAGAATCACTAATCCCGAGCCAATGGAAGAGGACAAACAGTATGATATTACTCTTCGACCAAAACGGTTGGATGATTTTGTTGGGCAGAAAAAAATTAAAGAAATTCTATCCATCACAATTGAAGCAGGAAAACTGCGAAATGAAGCAATTGACCATATTCTTTTTTATGGACCGCCAGGTCTCGGAAAAACTACATTAGCATACATCGTGGCAAATGAATTGAAAACAGATATTAAAACAAGTTCAGGACCAGCGGTAGATAAGCCCACAGATTTAGCGGGAATTCTCACAAATTTGAATGAGAAGGATGTGCTTTTTTTGGATGAAATCCATCGGCTTAACCATATCGTTGAGGAGTATCTTTACCCTGCAATGGAAGATTTCAATCTTGAGATAATAATAGACCAGGGACCAAGCGCCAGGTCTTTACGACTTAATTTAGACCCATTTACATTGATTGGTGCAACAACCCGCGCCGGACTGATTACTGCACCAATGCGAAGCAGGTTTGGGCTTGCTCTTCGTCTGGACTATTATGACGCTGATGACATCTTTAAAATTGTACTTCGTTCAGCCAAAATTCTGAAGGTTATGATTGATGAAAATGGTACAATGGAGATTGCCAAAAGGTCTCGTGGAACTCCTCGTGTTGCCAATCGTCTTTTAAGAAGAGTCCGTGATTATGCTCAAATCAAAGCAGATGGGAAAATCACAAAAGAGATTTCTCAAAAAGCCCTAAAAATGCTGGATGTTGATGAACTTGGCTTGGATGATATGGATAAGAAACTGATTACAAGTATTATTAAAAATTATGCTGGAGGACCTGTTGGCTTGAAAACTCTCTCAATGGCAGTTGGTGAAGAGCCAGGAACAATAGAAGAGATTTATGAGCCATATTTGGTTCAACAAGGTTTTTTGAAGAGAACTTTACGAGGAAGAGAAGCCACCACTCTTGCTTACAAACATTTTGGAATAGAAAAATCAGTTAAAAAAACCCCAAAACAAAAATCGTTGTTTGAAGATTAGAAAAGCAAAGCCTTTCCTCCAGCAACTGACGATACTTTCTCTGCTTATTTAGTGTATCAGTACCATCTTCTTTGTCACAGCCTTATCCCCATAAATCAACTTATAAAAATAAACACCCGGACTTACCTTCTTCCCATCCTCATCCATCCCATCCCAGACAATATCTGTCTTTACCCAGAAATTGTCTTTTTTGCCATCATAAGTTTTGATGAGTTGTCCTTTTGCATTGTAGATGGATAATTTGTAATCTTTCAATCTCTCATAATCTGCTGAGATGAATGTTATTGTTGTAGATAAACGAAAAGGATTTGGTTTATTCTGGAAAAGATATAATTTGTTTATAAATGATGTATCTGGTTCTTCTACTCCTTGTCCTTGCCATTCATAAGCACCAATGTCTATTCTTCCGTTATATATTCTTGGATAGCCCGCTAAATCTGTTGGTGGTAGATTTAGTCCAGTAGTATCTGGATTGCCAGCATCTATGCAGGGAGAACCTTCTGTTAATTGATAACTGAAAGGGTCTCCACCCACAAAAAGTGGGTCTGCATCTATGTTGCCTTCTCCCCAGTTAACCGTACCGTTGTTGTTTGTATTTATTGCATTTATTCCGCCGTCAATATTGGTGTAAGAGATAGTTACTGTATTCGGTTCATGATAAGGAAGAAACCAGATTTCATCCTGTGCATAATTTCTTAATATATAATTTATCAGAGTTAGATTTGTATTTATAAGTTGCCTTATTGTGCCTTCACTACAATTAGAATTATCACATATTGTACAATTTATTAAAAATGACTATCCTGTTAACTCCGTAAGTTTGTTGACAAGATTTTCAGTATTTTATTTTAATGACTATCCTGTTAACTCCGTAAGTTTGTTGACAAGATTTTCAGTATTTTATTTTAATGACTATCCTGTTAACTCCGTAAGTTTGTTGACAAGATTTTCAGTATTTTATTTTAATGACTATCCTGTTAACTCCGTAAGTTTGTTGACAAGATTTTCAGTATTTTATTTTAATGACTATCCTGTTAACTCCGTAAGTTTGTTGACAAGATTTTCAGTATTTTATTTTAATGACTATCCTGTTAACTCCGTAAGTTTGTTGACAAGATTTTCAGTATTTTATTTTAATGACTATCCTGTTAACTCCGTAAGTTTGTTGACAAGATTTTCAGTATTTTATTTTAATGACTATCCTGTTAACTCCGTAAGTTTGTTGACAAGATTTTCAGTATTTTATTTTAATGACTATCCTGTTAACTCCGTAAGAAATTTCTATAAAATTAATTTATGTCAAATATTTTTATGTAAAGATGTGGTAATTAGCATGTTAATAATGGTTTGGTAGTTGGGACTTTTCATGAAATTGATAAAAAGCACTTGCAATCATATTTGGATGATTTTATTATAGAATACATCATAACTCCATAGAATATCAATTACTTAATACATTTCTATATGCTTGTGTTTTGTAAAAGGAATTACTTATGCGGAGCTAATAGGATAGTCATTTTTATTTTTTTTACATAAAAATACACTAATAGGAGTAGATAATGGTTACTTATTATAATATGAGTTTTCTTGAGTTTCAAAGGAGATATAATACAGAAGAAGCTTGTAGAAATAAGCTATTTCAGATAAGGTGGTCAGATGGATATATTTGCCCACGATGTGGGAATACTACTTATTATTTTCACAGCACACGAAAATTATACCAATGTAAAGAATGTAAATATCAAGCATCAGTTACATCTGGCACAATTATGCATAAAACAAGAATTCCATTAGTAAAATGGTTTTGGGCTATCTATTTGATAATCAGCGACAAACGGGGGATATCTGCTTTGGAACTATCAAAGAAGTTAGAACTACGTTATGCTACAGCTTGGGAAATACTTCATAAGATACGAAAAGCCATGAAAGATAGGGACAGTCAATATAAGTTATTGGGAGTTATTGAGATGGATGAAACATTTATTGGTAGTCCATCTGAGGGCAATGAGAATAAAGGGAGAGGTTCTGAAAAAGTTCCTGTAGTAGTTTCTGTTGCCACTAATGGTGATAAAATGCTTTTTGCAAAGATGCAGGTAGTTGAGTCTGTTAATATGAAAGAAATTGAAAAGATCATTAAAGAAAGCATTACTAAAGGTGAAACAATTAAGACAGATGGTTTACAAGCCTATAAGATTGTTGAAAAGTTAGAATATACCCATGACCGACAAATTATTGCAGGATCAGGGAAGAAAGCTCATGAACTACTAAAATGGGTTCATATTATAGCTGGAAATGCAAAAGCATGGATTGGTGGAACTTTTCATGGAATCGATAAAAAACACTTACAATCATACTTAGATGAATTTTGTTATCCCCAATTAAATTGGGGATTGAATCGTAGATTTTTTGA
>JACNFI010000424.1 GCA_014384665.1 Candidatus Cloacimonadota bacterium | reverse complement strand
AGTCCCGATATAATCGGGACGAAGGATGAACCTTTGTGGTTAGAAAGGATTTTCACATGAAAGATGCCAAATGTTTGATAATGTTAATCTGTAGTTAATTTTTAACATGATAAAAAACAGAGATATAAAATGGGAAGAATAAAAGCCAGTGTCAGGATAGATGGGCAAGATTATTGGGCACTCTTTGACTGCGGAGCAATAAATACATATATTGTGGAAGATGTAGCTTCTTGCTTACCAACATTTGGATTAGAAAAACCTGAACATATTGCTCTCGGTGGAAAAACACACAATGTAACACGAAAGTGTCGCTTGACTTGTCTGGTGGAAGGCTATCTTATAGATGTGCTTGCACGAGTGCTTAAAGAGATTGGTAAAGATGAGGAGGGTAGAAGAATTGAAGTCTTAATTGGTGCACTGGCAATGGAAGAATGGGGCATAATTCTTATTCCCAAGCAGAAAAGACTGGATATGACCCATTATCCAAAAGAGTTTATTGAATATTGAGTAATAGAATTTTCTGTATATATCTTCTATTCCTCAGTTAATTAATATGCGATAAAAAATGAATTTAGTTAAACAGAAAAAGTTAAAGCAAAATCCTCGCATACCAACCGCATCAATGGCTGATGTTGCATTCTTACTTTTGATTTTCTTCCTGGTTACTACAAAATTTGATGTCAAACAAGGTTTGGGGTTAGTCTTACCTCCGCACGCTGAGGCTGGTGGTAAAAAGGTAAAGATAAAAAAAGAAAATCTGACCAAGATTAAGGTCAATAAAAAGGGTGAGATTGCAATTGATGAAAGGATTGTCTCTCCCGAAAAATTAAAGATTATTGTGGAAGAGAAAATAAGAGAAAACCCTAAAATGGTTTTTGTTTTAGAAGCTGATAGAAGATGTAAATATTATATGATGGTTAAAGCACTTGACAAACTACTGGCTGCAGGCGCTAAAACAATTTCATTGTCTACCAGATAAGAGGTTGTATGGCAAAAATAGAAAGAAAAACCAGAATTGCTACTGAAATCCCAACTGCTTCTATGGCTGATATTGCTTTTCTCTTACTTATATTTTTTATGGTCAGTACCACTTTTGTAAAAGAAAAAGGATTAAAAGTTATTTTACCTAAAGCAGAAGCGATTCAAAAAATAAACCGCAAAAATGCTGCTACAATCTATGTAAGCCAATCTGGCTTTATATCTATTGACGATTTTGGTATTAATACTGACCAAATAAGATATATTATACAGAAGAAATTGGCTGAGAATCCGGGTATTATAAGCTGCTTCCGTACTGACCGCAATGCTGATTATGGTCTTATGGTGGATATAATGAATGAACTAAAAAAGGCAGAAGCTCTACGGGTCTCATTTGAAACAAAAATACTTCGGTAGCTTAAAATGGCAGAATTTAACCACAAAGAACGCAAAAAGCAAAAAGATCGTAAAAGTGATATTATGAAAAAGTTAAGAGAATTCTTTGTGTGTCATTTGTGGTAAAAATAAAAAGGCAAAAGATGCGAAAAAATACAGAATTTAAACTTTCTGACTGGAAAGATGAAGTAAATACATACTTTGAGAAATCACTTTGTTTAGCACTCATTATACTTCTATTTGCCTTTATTGTTTTTCCAAAAATTGAAGTTAAGCCATATATTCACGAAGTTAGAGAGATTCAAACAATTGAAATTCCTCCTGAAGTTAGAAAACAATTTAAACCTCCTGAAGAAGTAAAACCTATTATTCCTCTCACAATAGAAGAGTCCGACATGGAAAGTGATGAAGACATTGAAGAGGTTGAAACAATCGGACCGACTACACTTGATTTAACAAAACCTCCTCCAGTTAGAAGAGAGGGCACTACTCCAAAATTTGTTATTCACGAGGAAGAACCAATACCCATTAAAAAGGTTTGGCCTAAATATACAGAATTTGCCAAAAAGTGTGGTTTAGAAGGAACTGTTGTTGTTCAAGCTGAAGTATTTGAAGATGGTTCAGTCGGTGCTGTGGAAGTTATAAAGAGTCTTCAATCTGGACCTGGAGGATTGGATGAGGTTGCGATAGAAGCTGTAAAAAAATGGAAATTTATACCTGCAAAAAATCAAGGTAAACCAGTAGCAGTATGGGTTACATTTCCAATAACCTTTTCATTCTAATAAATTGTGAAAAAAAATATTTATAGTATTATAAATAAAGTTTTTGTTTTTTCCGTCATAGGCGGATCTGCCTTTGGCATGATATGCAAAATAATTTAAACCACAAAGCTCACAAAGAAGGCACAAAGCACACAGAGGATTTAAAAAATATGACAGAAAATGAAATTGCACATAAAATTATTGGACTTGCGATAGAAGTCCATAAAGCTTTAGGTCCCGGACTGTTGGAATCAGCTTATAAAGAATGTTTATTTTATAAAATTAAACAAGCAGGTTATTTTGTTGAAAAAGAAAAAGCAATGCCCTTAGTTTTTGAAGGAGTAAAATTGGATTGTGGATATCGAATTGATCTATTAGTGGAAAATAAATTAGTAATCGAATTAAAAGCTGTAGACGCACTAAACGATATACATTTAGCACAAACGTTGACTTACTTAAAATTAGGAAATTTCAAATTAGCTCTATTAATAAATTTTAATGTTTCATTACTAAAAAATGGAATCAAAAGAATTATCAATTAATCTTTGCGAACTTCTTGCCCTGTTAGATAATGTCAAATTTGTCCTACAGAATATTTTATATATATGAATTTTTATCACTTTTTATTCCATAGGATGAATATCTAACAGGGTGAATGCCTTCTTTGAGTCCTTTGTGGTTAATTACTATTGCAGTTTGGCTGCATTATAAATTATAAAATATAGATTAGGAGGTGCTGTGCACTCTAATAGAAAAAAAATGATACTGATTTTGGCGGCCGTTCTCATTGTAGGATTCGGTTCGTATGCTTTTGGAAAATCAGTTATGGGTGGTTCTGGTGGTAATAAAAGACTTGATATATTCCACTATCATAATGTTGGAAATATATGGTTGAGAGTAAGTAATTATGGATTCTTTGGTTCAGGTGATGATGTAGTGCCACAATGGCCCTCTCTTGAATATCCGGGTGGTTCAGGAATTGATTACTTGTATCAAGGTGCTTTGTGGTTCGGTGCCAAGAAGCAAAAAAGAAATGTACTCGGGGAGGAATTATACTGGCAGGATGAGGGCCATGAGAATGAAGGCACCACTGATATGGGATATGGCTCTGTAATTGATACATTAGTTTCAGTTGGTTTTGATGGCGATGCTGATATGTATGAATTTTTACCCGCATATAATCAATTAGAAGAAAATGCTCTTGGTGCTCTTTACGACAAATTTAATCTATCTGATGGTGTTTTGTCAGCTTCTATAAGGGAACAAAGATTAGGTGTTGATGATGATGGAGATGGAAAAGTTGATGAAGACCCTGCTGGCTTTGCATTCCCTTATAGACCCACAGTGCCTTCTGAATTTAAAACTTTTTATCCGGGTGATAATTATTGGAGAGGAACTGTGGATAGCACACAATGCGACCCGGGTGAAATTCAAGAAAATATTAGTATTTGGTTTCCCCTTGGCTTTCTTAAATTAGGGTATATTGACCCTGATAGTATTTATAACTTTGCCCAAATTCAAGATGATGATGGAGATGGTCTTAAAGACGAAGATGGCTATCCAATGTCTGAACAGGATTATTTAGGATATTACTATGATTACAGTCCATTTGATACTCCTGGAGCGAGAATCTGGGGTGGTTGGACATTTAACCAGGGGCATACACCTATAAATGTGCGAGTCCGCCAGGTAAGCTTCCAATGGAGTTATGATTATATCAAAAATCTTTGCTATGTTGAATTTGATATTACAAATATGAATCCATCAGATATTTTGTATGATTGTGCAATGGGAATCTATATGGATTGCGATGTTGGACCACAATCCTGGGGTGGTGACCCTCGTTCAATGGATGATATCAGCAGTTATGTTGCAGAGGGTCTTGAATTTGCCTATACTTATGATGCTGACAAAGATGCTGGACTTACTACTGGCTTTATTGGGGCAAGAGTATGCACCCCAGACCCTGAAGAATTGGAATTTGCTTGCTGGTTCTGGAACAGAGGTCAAGGACCTCACGATGAAGACCCTAACACCCAAGATGGTCGTAACCAGAAATATTGGCTTATGACTAATAGAAATCCTGACGAAAATAAATTTATCTCATTAAGAGACCAGCCTGACGCACAGCTAAACGACCCTGACGATACGCGTTTCCTCTTTGCATTCTATGGTGATATGCAAGGGTATGATAACCCAACTGACGCAAGCTGGAATCTTGTTCCTTATGAGACTATGAAAATCGTTATTGCTGTTTTTCCTGGTGAAAGTGTTCCAGAACTAAAGAGAACTGCTGATTGGGCAAAAGAGATTTATGGCACAGCCCAAGGACTTACAGAGGTTATTTTACCAGATACTTGTAAACATTATGAAGCACCAGGTCCTCCAGAAATTCCGAAAATGACCTTAACGCAATCTGATAATGGGGATTCCATATTTATTTACTGGGATAACTGTTCTGAATTCAGTATTGACGAAAAGATTGTTTCCAAGGTGCTTATAAATTCAGGATTTATTAGTGATTCCGCAGCATACAGAGTAAAGCACGACTTTCAAGGATATTCATTATGGAAAGCTTCTAATTCTGGAGAACAGGATGCATATATGAGAGTGGGCAGATGGGATAAAATTGACACTAAACAGGACCTGGAAGATTATAGCTGCTTGTTAAAACCAACTGTGCCTGAAGATTATAAGGTATATTTAGGTGGATATTTAGGAATTGATATAGGATTGCCAAATTCTCATCTGGTTAAAGTAAATGATACTGTCTATGATACAGTTAAATGGATTGATTATTTCAAATTAGATTCTTTATATCAATTCAGTCCTGTTATGACTGGAGAAATTGTTTATGGAAAACCACTCTACAATATTCTTGATAGTAGTGATGTTGTTTTTGAACAGGGTGATTGTGACTTTAAAACCGAAGAAGAACTTTTGGAAGAAGCTCGTCTTTTTAAAAATCCGAATATTTCAAACGAAATCTATGATAAACTTTATAGTGATAGATTAATACCGCTTCCCTGTCATCTTGGCCAAAGTCATCCACAGGGATTGGAAGAACTTAGAAAAGATAGACTATCACGAAGATACTATGAATATATTATATTATATCCAGAAAAAGGTGTTGAAAACTATATTGCAGTGACTGCTTATGATAGAGGTATTCCAGATAAAGACCTTGAGTCCCTTGAATCTGGCAGGGATGGGAACAGAATCACAATCTTTCCGGGACCAGCTGCAAATCCCGATTTATTTTCCAGTCCTTATGTTGTTCCAAACCCATATCTCGGACAGAGCAAATTTGATGGCAGAAGAGATAAGGATGAAGAAGGCGATAGAAGTAAGCGAATCTGGTTTGTTAATCTTCCCGAGCATTGTACAATAAAAATATTTACTCTCGCAGGTGACCTGGTAGATGAGATAGAACATAATGGAGCTTATGTAGAAGATGTAATAAATCCAAGTAAAGCAACCCATACTGGTATTACTTCAAGCGGTATTCACGCCTGGGATATGCTGTCCAGACATGACCAGATTATTGCAAGTGGTGTGTATCTTTACTCTGTTAAAGACCATAATACTGGCAATGTAAAAGTTGACAAGTTCGTTTTAATTAAATAAAAAAAGGCAGGTGAAAATGTTGATACGAAATGTAAATCGTCCCTTTAGATGGAGAGGGAAGATAATTATTTTTAGTTTAATAACCATATTGATTATTCCAACAATTCTTCAAGCGGATATTTTTGCAAAGGTTGGCACTTCTGGTTTACAATTTCTTAAAATCAGTGTTGATGCACGCGCAATCGGAATGGGAGAAGCATATACTCCTTATGTTAAAGGAGCTTCCTCAACATATTGGAATCCTGCTGGACTCGCTTATACCACCAGTACTGAACTTTTTCTTAATCATCTCAGATATGTTGCTGATATAAAATTTGAATATGCCTCATTAGCTACTCCAACCTCTTTTGGTGTTATTGCATTTAGCGCATCTTTGCTTTGGATGGACTGGATGGATGTAACAACAGCGGATGAATTTAAACCAACTGGTGAGAAATTCACTTGCAGTGATATGATGGCTGGAATCTCCTATGCTACAAGTTTAACGGACAAATTCTCTCTTGGACTAACTGGTAAATACTTAAGACAAAATCTTGATGAATATGATATAAATGGATGGAGTGTTGACCTTGGCACCTTGTATAATACTGGTTGGCAAGATTTAACAATTGGTATGAGTCTGAGAAATTTTGGTCCTGAAATGAAATACACTCTTGATAATGATTTGGATGGATTAATAGATGAAGACCTATTTGACCTTTTAGATAATGACCAGGATGGGCTCATAGATGAAGATAGAGAAGAATTAGCATTTACTGTTCCTATGAATTTTTCACTCGGTGTGGCAATGAATTTGTTGGAAAGTGATATGCAATCATTAAATACAGTATTTCAGCTGGATAATTGCGTTGACAGGCTGGAGACTTATAATATAGGAGCTGAATATCGCGTTGGAACTTTCTTTTTGAGATCTGGTTATCAGTTTAATTTAAATTGCCAGAAATTATCCTATGGTTTGGGTTGGAAAACCTCAACACCCTTCGCAATAGTGGATATTGATGTTGCTTATACTCCTTTTGGAGATTTAGAAGAAAAGGTAGATAATAGCTTCTTGACAGGACCTATTAGACTTTCTTTAAAGATGGTGTTTTAATAATTAGGGTGACAATGCTGTTCGTTTGCAGAAGAATAGCTAATTGTCAGTAAATGTGTTAACAAAACAAAACGATTCCCAATTATTCCCGATTTATCGGGGAGAGAAGGGAAGGAGGAAAAATGAAAAAGATTACAGTAACTATACTGTTATCATTATTCTGCTTTTCATTTGCTTTTGCAAATGATATAATGCAGCCAAGTGGGAATGAGAGAATTCCTATTGATAACTATAATAAGGAAAATCTTGTTCCAGCTTATAAGTATAACTCTCGAGACAACACACCTGTTCCCGAGTATGAATTCATAAAACTTCCTGAGGCAATTATGACATCTTATTATGATTATATGCCCGGAAGTTATGAGGGTTATCCAATTCGTTATCAAGCTGATATTGATGCTCATGGACATTATTTAACCTGGTTTGCAAGACCAAGCGGCACAGCTAATCGTAGACAATACTGGGCTTATTATGATGCTGATGAGAACATTGTTGATTGGCTCACAATATCTACAGACGATGTATGGCAAGGCTATGGTGGTTTTGCTATTCACCCTGCTACTGGAGATGCAATTGCAACCTGGCACCAAGAACACGCAGTTTTAGGATACGGAACAACTATTTGCTATGATGATTTTGCATTGTTAGGAATTCCTGGATTCTGGTCATGTATGTTTATTCCACCTGATGAACCTGGTGGTAATGAGTATATCTGGCCCCTTGTTTATGTGGGTCCCTCTCCACTTGGAGAAGATTATGTAAGAGTATATCAAACTGCAAAAAATTATTTAGAAAATTCTCATGGTCACCCATGTGAAGATACGCGAATAATGTATTGTGATGTTGAGAACTCTCTTTTTGCAGATATGACAGTTCTTCTTGATCTTGCAAACTGGACTGAGGTACGAGTAATGTATGATCAAGATTGGCGTGAAAAGGATTGCCGTCCTTTATCTCAACCATTTGCTATTGACCCAAACACACCGGGAAAGGTGGCAATTATGGGTTATGTTTCCTGGCTTAGTGGTAACCTTGGTGAAATGCCTGTTGACCCGGGTGTATTTGTGTGGGAATCTTATGACTACGGTGAAACCTGGGATGTAGCTGATTTGCATAGTGATGGTCCAGAAGATTATCTATATTTAGTAGATAATATTCCTGGTTTTACAGATAGTCAGGGAAATCTTCTTGATTTTCTTGAAGTTGATGTTTATGGATGGCATAACACCTCTCGTTATGATAATGAAGGAAATTTGCACCTGACTTATTTGCAAGGATATGGTTTTACAGACCCAACAGGAGGCTACTATTTTGGCCACTTTATGCCACAAGCAGAAGCTATCTGGGATGGAACTGAGTTTACATTTGATGAAGTGCCAGAAATGCCCGGTATTGACCCACTTTCAGGCCATAGTGTTCCCTGGGAAATTGTAACTGACCCATTTTCCGGTGAACTTGATACCCTGCTTTATGTTGTTGTTGGTTGGAGCCTATATGAAGATGAATTGTTCCACGAGAATACGGAAAAAAATGCAGTAAATTTAGAAAATGGATGGTTACTTCAAATGTGGGCAGATGGAACTTATTCACAATTAGCTCAAGATGGTGTCCCACAGTGGCTGCCTTATTTAGAACATCCTATTATCTTTATCTCAGTATCAGGTGATAATGGAAATACCTGGTCAGAACCAATAGAACTTACTGATATTTTTGATGAAAATGGAGAGCCAACTCAATTTTACGATCAAATCACAGTATATCCTTATGTATGTGACCAGATTATTGATTTAGGAGATAATTGGGGTCAGGTCAATATGTATTATTTTGATGATAATACCTGGGGTTCGTCTGTTATACAAAATCTACCACCAGATGATGGCGGACAGATTACCTACTGCTGTATTAAGATTAAGTTCCCAACTATCGGGACCATAGAAGGCACAGTTACATTAAATGGTGGGAGTGGTAATGTAGAAGAAGTAGAAGTTACAGCTGGTGGAATCATAGTTAACCCTTATAATGATAATGGTTCTTATAGAATTACTATCCCATCTGGAATATATGATGTAACAGCCTCATTAACGGGATATGTAGATTCAACTATAGTTGGAGTAGTAGTTAATGGTGGAGAACCAACATATGTTGATTTCACCCTAAATCCTGATGGGCAATCAGTAGATGATGATTCTATATTATCCACAGAGCTTATGCTAAACCAGAATTCTCCTAATCCATTTACATCTTATACTCATATTTCATTCTCAGTTCCCAAAGGTTTTAAAAACCCATCTATCAAAATCTACAATCTTAAAGGACAGCTTATTAAAACTCTTGAACCTTCTATCGGTTCAAATCATTCTGAAGGATATGCAACATGGGATGGGAAAGATAGCAATAATAATGATGTAGTAAGTGGAATCTACCTCTACAAACTGCAAACAGATAATGGTTCTATAATTAAGAAAATGCTTCTTACCAGATAAAGAATTTACTATTGAGCATATAAAAAGCCTACATATCTTCGGATGAGTAGGCTTTTTTATTATTATACCTCTCCCCAAAATTATTGTAATGCATAAATGAGTTCACTATAAAAACTCCTGCCCGTTCTCCGTAGTTTCTACTACGAAGGATGAAAAGGGGTTAAATTTAGATTCTTTTCACATTCTACCCACAGTTGAAACTGTGGGCTTCTATGACACTAATTCGCCTATAGTTAGTGGATTAGGTAGCCCACAACTTCAGTTGTGGGAATATAGCAAACAACCACGTTTAACCATTTTAATGGTTTTTATTGTAATCTCATAAATTGAATTACTTAAAATATAATGAACTGAGCTATAATTTGACTTAAATATTTGATATAAAAGATAATGCATTGCAAAGAAAAAATAAATAAACTGGAGCATTTTCTATGAAGCGTACAATTTTGTTAGGAGGATGAAAAATTTATGCTAATAAAAGATTTGAAAAATTGTCAGCATTTTACAGCCATTGACAATTCAACTCTTTGTGAATTTCTACATCCAACTAAACAAGACAAGGATTTGAAAATTCCTTATAGTATAGCTCATGCAATTGTAAAATCAGGTGAAAAAACTTTACCTCACAAATTAAAAATATCCTCTGAGGTTTATTTTATATTAGAAGGAGAAGGAATAATCTACATTGATGATGAGTATGCAAAAATTCATTCCGGTCAAGCTATTTATATTCCTCCAAATTCAAAGCAATATATTCAAAGTACAGGAAATTCTGATTTGAAATTCCTGTGTATCATGTATCCAATGTGGCGGTTAGAAGACGAGAAGTTAATTGTTTCAAAATAGAAATGAGTCCACTCTAAAAAGCAATCTCCCGCGAAATACGCGAAAAATACATGCGGATATTATCAGGCTCGGGCGCCCAGACGGGTTGAATTTACACGACCATTTTCGAGTATTTCGTGTGTTTCGCGGGTTTTTATAGTGAACTCATAAATAA
>JACNFI010000423.1 GCA_014384665.1 Candidatus Cloacimonadota bacterium | reverse complement strand
GAAATCTTTTTAATCATTTCACTGGGATTAAATCTTTTCCTATTTAATGGGGTGTACTGATTTGTTTTCGGGACATGTATGTTTCATCTGAAAATAGCTTTCAAATAAACGATCCAACACCATTTGTAATGGTGTTTTAATAAACAGGATTACAAATCCTGTTAGGAACAATTGCAATTGAAATCTATGCATTCCGTCCCCCTAAATTTTCATTCTCCTTTGCCCCGACAAGTCGGCATGTATGTTTCATATTACAATTTTTAGATTTTGATATCAGAATTTATAATTCACTGGCAAGTTGTCCTACAATACTTCTGCCGCAGATGATACTTCAATTATTTCTTTAGTAATCTTATCCTGCCGCTTGTGATGATATTCTAGAGTCAAATCCTTTATCATTTCATCAGCATTATCAGTTACAGCATCCATTGCAGCCATTCGGACTTATTACTACCTCGGTGAATATTCTAAAAGAATTTACCAGATTAAACGCTTTCAATTATAGCCAAAAATTCTGTTGGCATCATTGCCTTCACAGGAAAATTTTTAAAATCAGACACATTTCGTGTAATAATAAAATCGTCATCATTAAATTTAGCAAGACTTGCTACAACTGCATCTTCAAAATCACTTATATTCAAACCCCTGGCATTTATAAAAACCGATTTGTCAGCAGGGACAATTCCAAAATGCTTAATAATCAAATCAATAACTTCAATTGCCTTATCTCTGTTTGAAAATTTTAAAACAAGGTAGTAAATGGTAGTTATTGCGTGTGCGGGTAAATCTCCTGATATTTCATTCATTAAGACCTTATTAAGAACCATTGAAGATGCATAATAATGAGGCTCCCGCTTTTGAAATACATCAAGCAATATGTTTAAATCAATCATAATTTTCATTTATGCTTCTCCAAAATATGGGCTATATACTCATCCCTATAATTAATATTGACTGGCAGAATACCCGTAATATTCTGAATATCTGGATGGATTGTTCCTGGCTGATGTTTATGTAATTTCTTAATATAACGGATAATTAATTCCGAAACTGTTAAACCATGTGTGCGTGCATATTCTTTAATAAACCTGAGTTCACTATCAGGTAAACTAACAGATAATCCATTTGTTTTCATAATATTTTTCTCCTATCTGCATATTAATTTTAATGAGCTCTGCAAAATAGATAATTTTTAATTTTTATCTTTGTATTATCCTGCCTTTTGGTAAATAAAAAAATCATCTTATCACCTCAGCAGTTGATGCCACTTCAATTATTTCTTTAGTAATCTTATCCTGCCGCTTGTGATGATATTCCAGAGTCAAATCCTTTATCATTTCATCAGCATTATCAGTTGCAGCATCCATTGCAGCCATTCGTGCTCCCTGTTCTGCTGAAGATGACTCCAGGAGAACTCGCCATATCTGGACATCAAGGTGCTTTTTTATTAACTCTTCCAGCAAAGCAGTCTCTTCAGGTTCAAAGAGATATGACGCAAGAAATCTGTCATCAGTTTTTTCCAATTCGTGTAAAGGAAGCAGCTGTTTTTCAACAACATTTTGTTGAATAGCAGATTTGAACTCATTATACACGATGAGAATTTGGTCGTATCTGCCTTCTAAAAATGAAGATGTAACCAAATTCATAATGTCGCGACTGTGGTCAAATTTCAATTTATTAAAAAAATCAATATACTCTTCTCGGACAGTATGTCCTCTTTTTTTAAAATAAGTTCCGCCTTTTTTGCCAACACAAATCAGTTCAATATTTTTATTCTTATGGTTTTTAATAACCTGTTCTGTTTTTTTGATAATATTCACATTAAAAGCGCCGCAAAGCCCTTTATCTGCGGTTACTACGATTATTGCAATTGATTTCACATCTTCCGGATTCGCTTCCCTAAGTAATGGATGAACATCTCTTCTGGTTCTGGTTGCGAGTGAGAGCAAAATCTTATCCAGTTCGTCAGAATATGGTCTGGCATTAAGAATCCATTGCTGTGCTTTTTGCAATTTAGCTGCGGACACCATTTTCATAGCGCTTGTAACCTGTCTTGTGCTTGTTACAGATGAAATTCGTTGTTTGATTTCTTTCAGACTTGGCATTACTTCTCTTTTGTTTCAGGTTTCTCTGTTTCTGAAGATTTAATGACTTCATGCTCAAAATTGGATTTTACTTCTTTACAAAATTTATGCAGTTCCTTCTCAATTTCCTCATTAATTCCTTCAGGTTGAAGCAACTTCTTGCCCAATTCTTTATATTCAGTGCCCATTATTTCAAAAATTTCCTTTTCTACAACTGGGACAATTTCCAATGGCAAATCATCCAGATAACCATTATATGCCATAAAAATCACAGCAATTTGTTTTTCAACAGGGATTGGAACATATTGGTCTTGCTTAAGCACTTCTACTAAACGATAACCGCGAGTAAGTTGTTGCTGTGTTGCTTTATCCAGTTCTGCACCGAATTTTGCAAATGCCTCTAATTCGCGGAATTGAGCCAGCTCCATACGCAGTTTTCCAGCCACATCCTTCATTGCTTTGATTTGTGCATTTCCACCAACTCGCGAAACAGAAAGTCCTGCATTAATCGCTGGTCTTACTCCTGAGTAGAACAGTTTAGTTTCCAAATAAATCTGTCCGTCAGTTATGGAAATCACATTGGTTGGAATATAAGTAGAGATGTCGCTTGCCTGGGTTTCTATGATTGGTAAAGCAGTTAATGAACCGCCACCAAGTTCGTCATTCAATTTTGATGCTCTTTCCAGAAGACGAGAATGAAGATAAAACACATCGCCGGGAAATGCTTCTCTACCCGGTGGTCTTCTAAGAAGCAAAGATAACTGTCTGTATGCAATTGCATGCTTTGACAGGTCATCATATATTACCAAAGAATGTTTTCCTTGGTCTCTGAAAAACTCACCAATTGTGGCTCCAGAATACGGAGCAATATATTGAATTGAAGGAGAAACCGAAGCAGTTGCAGAAACAATGACTGTATAATCAAGAGCATTGTGCTCTTTCAGTGCTTCAACAACTTTTGCCACAGTTGAACGCTTCTGTCCAATCGCAACATAAACGCAATACACATCTGTATCTTTCTGATTTATGATAGTATCTACTGCCAATGCGGTTTTGCCGGTTTGTCTGTCGCCAATTATCAATTCCCGCTGTCCTCTTCCGATTGGAATCATAGAGTCAATTGCCTTTAAACCTGTTTGTAAAGGTTCTTTTACTGGCTGGCGCTGGACAACTCCAGGGGCTTTTCTTTCTATTGGCATTGCCCTTTTTGTCTCAATTCGCTCTTTTCCATCCAGTGGTAAACCAAGAGGATTGATTATTCTACCCAAAAGTTCTTCTCCAACTGGCACCTGCACAATATTCTTTGTCCTTTTAACAATGTCTCCTTCTTTAATCTGGTCGCATTCGCCAAGAATGATGCACCCAACATTATCTTCCTCCAAATTTAGAGCCATCCCATATACATCATTGTCAAAAAGCACAAGTTCGCTTGCCATAATATTTTTCAATCCATATACGCGAGCGATGCCATCACCAACTTCAATTACTCTGCCAACTTCCGCCACATCCACTTGATAGCTATATTTTTCTATCTTCTCTTTTATAATTCTGCTGATTTCATCTGGTTGAATCTTCATTTAGTTCTCCTAAAAAATTTTTTGATTAGATTTATTTGCAAAAGCGTTCTCGGGATTAAAATTCTCTTTCTATATTTACCAGATTATTTTCTATTGAGGCATTCACAGCAAGATTCTCATTATATGCAATAAATCCACCTTTAATTCGCTTATCTATACGATGCGTAAAATGAATTTCTCCAGAAACATATTTGCTGACAAAATTCCGTATCTTTCCCACAATTTCATTGCTAATCGGACGAGCAGTAACAAGTTCAAGGTCTTGAATATTAAGCCGCCCATGAATTCGTCTGATTATCTCCTTACAAATATCTTGCAGAAAATATATTCTGTCCTTGTCTATCAGCACTTTTAGGAAATTATGAAACTTTTGGCTGATTTCTAAACCTTCTGCCAGTTTATCCAGCACATCTTTTTTGATTTTGTCATCAATAACTGGCGAGAGAAAAAATTCTTCAATTTCAGAATTATCATGCAAAAATCTGACGAAAAAATCCACTTCCTTTTCTAATGCTTTTAACTCGTTATCTGAAAATGCGTTGACAAGCGCAACAGAATATCGGCTGGCAATAATGTTCTTAATCAACTTTCATCCTTCGTCCCGATTGAATCGGAACTACGGAGAACGGGCTTGCTCTCCTTCTTCTCTTTCATTTCTGATTTGATAAGTTCATCTATCAGTTTCAAATCCTGTTCTTTTGTGAATTTTTTGCCTATGATTTTATCCGTGAGGGATACGACAAACCGACCAATCTCTTTTTCAATGCTTCTTTTTGCTTTTTTTACTTCTGACTGGATGATTTCTTGGGCTTCATTAACAACTACTTCTTTTTGGGCATGAGCATCCTGAACAATCTTTTCACCTGATATCTTTGCATTCTTTATGACTTCATCTCTGAGTTCTCTTGCCTCTTTTCTTGCTTCTTGAAGTGTCTTTTTCTGGGATTCCAGCAGTTTCTCTGAATCAATTTTATTCTGCTTTGCGCCATCAAGGTCATCCTTTATCTGCTTCTCTCTCTGAGCCAGATAGTTCATCAAAGGTTTGTAGAGCAACTTCTTCAGGATTATAAGAAGCAGTATGAAGTTTACAATGACTAAAATAAGCGTATAATCAATACTTACCATCTATGAAACTCCTGTTTACCTGTTCTTAAACTGCGAAAATAAGAAGCAATGCAATAACAAGTGAATAGATGCCAGTGGATTCAGAAACTGCCTGACCAACCAGCATTGTGCGTGTGAGAAGTCCTGCATTTTCCGGTGAACGAGCAATTCCTTCGCATGCTTTTCCTGCTGCGAACCCTTCACCAACACCTGGACCAATTGCTCCAAATCCCATACAAATGCCAGCACCCAATAGTGCCGCGGCTCTGATTATTTCACTTCCCATTTTTCCTCCGTAATTTTATTTTTTTATGCTACAAAAATTAATAAAAATGCTACAACTAAAGAATAAATTGATGTTGATTCTGATACAGCAGCGCCAACAAACATAGTTCTGACAAGCAAAGCAGATTGTTTTGGAAATTTGCTTATTCCTTCAACGGTTTTCCCGGCTACAATGCCAATGCCAAATCCAGGACCAAAAGTACCAAAACCAATCGCAAACGATGCTCCAACAAATGCTAATGACTTCACAAGATTATTTCCAGCGGGTGTGGAATATAATAATAACATTGCAATTACCAATGCAAAAATGGATGAGGTCTGCGATAATGCCTGTCCAATCAGCATATTTGCAGTAAGCAATTTTGATTCTTTTGGATTTCTTCCCATTCCTTTTACTGCTTCTCCGCCGGTATATCCGTTTCCAAACGCAGCACCAACTGTTCCTGCTCCAATTGCTAAACCTGCACCAAAAAGTGAAGCAACTGTCTGCCAGCCGCCTTCAGAATTTATCATTCCGCCAAACATAAGAAGCATTGCGATTACCAAACTAAAAATCGCTCCAGTCTCAGTAATTGCCTGTCCAATAAGCATATTTCGCAACAGCACATCTCTTGCTTTGGGTTGTCTCATAATTGCATAAGAAGCATTTCCTGCAATGAATCCTTCTCCAACCCCTGCACCAAGCGATGAAATTCCAATTGCCAGACCAGCGCCCAAATACGCTGCTAAATAAACCGCATTCCCAACATCCATCTTGTTCCTTTATTTAATCGCTACTGCTGTGTATGACAGCACAAGCATTGTAAAAACAAATGCCTGAACCGTGCCAATGAACAATCCAAAAAATAGACTTAATCCAATCGGGAAAAGAATAAATCTTGTTAAGTTAGAAATTACCAGAATAATGATTGCTCCGCCCAGAATATTTCCAAAAAGACGGAAAGAGATTGAGATTCCTTTTGCGAGTTCTCCGATAATATTCAAGGGCGCCATAAAAAAAAGTGGTTCTGCATAATCCTTCAAATATGCCTTGATTCCTTTTGCTCTTAACGCTGAATAATGAACTGTAATTAACGCCATTATTCCCATTCCAAGCGGCACATTGAGATTTCGGGTTGGCTCCATATTGCCCGGAATAGGAATTAGTCCGATTAGATTACAGGTAAGAATAAATATAAAAATTGTAAATACATACGGAGTAAAATAAACCTTCTCTTCGCCGATTGTTTCTGAAACCAATTCTCTGAAAAAGGAATAGAATTGTTCGGAAATTATCTGGAGTTTAGATGGAACAAGCCGAATTTTTCTTCTTACTAAAACTGCAAGCAAAATCAAGAGTAAATCCACAACCAGAATGACTCTTACAACATTCCAGTTTATTGGAAATCTGCCAGCAATCTTAATAATTTTGTCACTTTGAAATTCCTCGTGTATCTGCTCTTGAATGGTTTTAGGAGTTTTTACATTTTGAATAACAAATTTACCTTGCTCATTAAAACCAATTCTGAGCTGATATTTTAACCCTATAGAAATGATTGCTTCAACAACCAAAATAATAAGAAAAATACGAAGAAATTTTTTGGTTTTTGGTTTCATAATTTTTTAACTTAGTGTAAATTCTGTGTCTTTGACTATTTGAAAGTAGGAGATAAGGTGTTCTCCCTTGAGAAACTCATCAAAGCACAGTCGTTTGATCTTAATTGATTTCCTTCAATAATATCAATTACAGTACTAATTACATCCAATAGATATTGCTGATTTGGGTTGAGTTCTAATCTCATAATTTACTTATTCCTTATAATCTTTGATAAATCTTTAATAAACCTTTAATAAATTACTAATAAATTACTAATAAATTACTAATAAATTACTAATAAATTACTGATAAATTACTGATAAATTACTGATAAATTACTGATAAATTACTGATAAAATTCTAATAGAATTACCTCAATACCCATTTGGGTTTTCTATCAGAGCCATCATTTTTAATTTTCCTATCCTTATTGGCCATTTCATTAAGCAAATTATGTATTTTTATTTTTTTCTGTTTTTCATTCAGCACATCTGATAATTTACTCCATAATAAATCATCAATATCTTTTCTGCTTGCCGTTCCAAACTTTTTTATAAACTTTATAACCATTCCCTTATAATATTGTTTGTCAAAAGCACGATGTTTAATATAGCGTGATTTATCATCGGTAATCGCTGCTATTTTGGAAACAACAAAAATAGAAGGATAACGACCTTCTACTAATCCTTGCTTCTTCAATTTCTTATACTCTTCCTTATTTAATTTCTCTTTCTTCTGAACCTTGTCTAAGCAAATAATAGTTTTAATATCCAAGTCTGTTTTTTCCCTAAGCAGTTTTGTATAATTCTCATCAATTACTTTTCCTGTAATTTTTACCACAACCTCATCAGGTTTGTCTATCTCATAACTGGGTAATGGGAAAAATCTATTTCTTTGAAGAAGAAACATTTTTTTGATTCCTCCCCCGATTGTATCAATCATATTTAGGTTAACCATCGCCGTTGTTAGAAACTGATTGCGATAATATCTTTGTGGGGCATCCTGCTCTATAACCGCCTCAACACTTCCAGGGATGAAAGTTCCTGCATTGGTAAAAATTAACTCATCAGGTTTTTCAACAATAATAACTCTTGAATTTAGCTCATAATCCTGGTGAGCAATACAGTTATGCAAAGCCTCGCGAATAACATAAGGCTCATATTGAGTTATCTCAATGGGGAACAAAGTATTATCAGGCAGATAGCGGTATTTTAAATTCCGTATTTTTCCAAGAATTGCATCTACATTCAAAATAAACGGCGGGGCAAAATGTTCATAGTCCTTTTCAAGATTATTATTGTCTTTAAGAATCCAGCTTATTTTAGCCACACCAGGAGAAACAAAATGTTCCGATTCGGGTTTACCTAAAAGAATAATAGTAGTGCGGGTAATCTTGCCTTGTATGGTTATTTTAGCCTTATTTAAGAAAGTAATATCGTTCCATTTATCCACTTCAGCCACAAGCTGAGGATATTTCTTTTTATATTCATTCTTCGCTTTATCTATTGCCTCAGGCATTAAATCATCAATAGTTGCCCCTTCACAGAGTTGCGCTGACCAGTCTATCTTTTTAACCTGATTTCTAATTTGTTCTATCTCTTGAATATTTAATGCTGACAAGGACTCACCGTCTCTGCCGTAATAATGACCCTCCCATGCAACAGGGATTCCCTGAGGTGCAGCCGGTATTTGAAACATAATAACTCTTCCTTCCGGCAATTCAATCTCATATATTTCAACAAAAGTAATTCGGTTGGTCGTTTTGTTGGCAATTTCCCCTTTCAAACTATCCAGATCCTGTCTATTTATCCGGTATCGAGTCCCGACAATATTTCGTGTTTTATCCTCCACTCCAAAAACCAGCCAGCCGCATTCTTTCATTTTAAGATTAGCTTCATTACTCAAAGCAGAAAAATACTTTCCTATATCATTAAAATGAAAATTTGTTGCAGCCTTTTTAAACTCCATCCATTCAGTTTCTGAAGGTAAAGATCTGAGTTTATTAAGTAACTCCTTAAGTTTTTCCTGTGTCATAAGCTATTCTTTTATTGATGATTTCTCCGATATATATGAATTAAGGATAAAATATTAAGACTCTCTTTCTCCTTTTTTATAATCAAAGAAGCCCTCCAGCCCAACCACAACAGGAACAGCGAGCAAACCCACTAATAATGCAAAAATATTAACAGATAAAAATTTTATAATCAGAAATAGGGCAGCAGCTAAGGCTAAATATCTAAAATAGAAATTCTTAAATACACTTAAGCGGGCGTCTGATTCGGCAACAGCCAAACTTTTTTCTGCTCCTTTTGCCTGAAAATAGAAATTCACACAGCCTGCAAGGGAACCCAGAAAATATCCTAACCACAGTTTCAAATTGTGGGTGATAAGCAATAGAGCCACGAGTTCTGTCAAGAAAATTATCCTGAAAATCCGATATAGATATTGTTTTAGGCTACTGCTTTTTATCTTCATTTCTTTTTAACAATTTATAACAGGAAAATGCACCGGTTATAATTCCGAGAAAGATAAAGACCACAATTGCCACGCCGTGAAGTTGCCAGTGTCTGTCAATCAATAATCCAATAAAAAACATCGCCAGAATGCTAACTACCATAGTTAGTCCCAGTTGGGATACAAGTCCAAGTCCTTGAAAGATTTCTTTATAGTACTTTTTATTATTTGGCATTTTCATTAATCTTTAAATTTGTAATCACTTCTGTGCCCATATTACAATTACCATTAATTTTTGCGCCTATTTCTACGCATAAAACTTTTGTAATGATGTCTCCTTTTACCTGTGATTTGTTAAGTAATTCCAGTTTGTTCTCAACAACAATATTGCCATTAACTACTCCGGAGATTGTTGCATCAATTGATTTAATATCAGCTTTAACATTTGCAGTTGGGCCAATTGTTAAAGACCCTTTCGCCTCAATCTTTCCCTCAACTTTGCCATCTATACGAATACTTCCATTGGAGTAAATTTCTCCAATCATTTTCGTATCCTTTCCTATTATTGTGTTTAAACTATCTGACATTTTTTTCACGATAACATCCTCCTTTAACGTCTAATAATTGATTCCGGATTTATATTTTCTCCTTTAAATAAAATCTCAAAATGCAGATGTGGAGCAGAACTTTTTCCCGTGTTTCCAAGTTCGGCAATAATTTCTCCTTTTTCCACAAAGAATTTTTTTTGCACTAAAATTTCAGAATTATGACCATAAAAAGTTTTATATCCATTTAAGTGGTCAATTAAAATGGATTTCCCAAATATATCATCATTGAGTTCTATCTGTTCAATTACACCCGCAGCAGAAGCATAAATAGGTTCACCAGATTTACCTGCCAGGTCAATACCGTAATGACCCTGTGATGGCAAATATGGTTTTGTTAATATAAAATCTTCAACTGGCAGTAAGTCGGGTATATATTGCTGTGCGTTTAAAAAATCAAGTGCCTCTTTTTCTAATTCTTTAGATTTTAATGGAATAATATTAAATTCACCTTTAACATCTCTTTTATATGGTAATAATTTTTGTAACTCTTCACTCTTATTTACAAAAATAATCATATCTTCAAGCTTTTGAACTTTAAGCATATAACCATGTTTTTCTTTTTTTAGAATTTCAATTTTTGAGGACTGATTTAATATTAAATGGATTGATATCCCAATATAACAACCGAGTATTAAGGTTATAACAATAACTAATAAAATATAAATTGGCTAAAGTTTCATTGTGCTTTCATCATTATATCTATGATTTTATTTAATCATTTTTTTAGAGAGTTAGTTAATCTCTCCTTTGTTTAAAGTATCTTTATGGGTTCTGCAAAATTGCATTTTCATGTCATTCCAAACGCTCACAGATGTCAT
>JACNFI010000422.1 GCA_014384665.1 Candidatus Cloacimonadota bacterium | reverse complement strand
AATGCCAGCAATTGTTACTGCAGCATCTGCAATTGGAAAACCAAATTCAAGGTCTATAACTTCACCAGACAGATTACCATTTGCTGAGGATTCCCAGGGACAAATAATATCGTCAAAATGCCAATAGAAAATATCCCATGGGTCACCCGTAAAGAATAAGCAAAGCTGGAAGTTAGGTGAACCAACATCAGGAGTTGTAATATCAAAAGTAACAGTTTCTGGACCATAATCACCAGATAGAACCATTGACCAGGCTGTATTCCAGGTAGCTCCACCATCACTTGTTGTTGCAACACCAATTGTAACACTGTTAGACCAGTGGGAATAATAGAATTTGAACTCAAAATCAGGCAATAACATACCAACAGTATTAAATATAGGTGTAACTAATCTTGCTGTTCCTACATAGCCATATTCATCCCAGTTGAATTCACCTTCTGGCGCTTCGCCACCGGCATCATTTGTGTTACTTATTGCCCAGTTATTGGGATAATCACCAGTAATTGACCAACCGGTAGGTGGCATAATACCTTGAGAGAAATCTTCTGCAAACAGTATGTAAGCAACCCAAATTATTCTATCTACAGGTTCACTGTAATTAGGCACTTCATCAAATGCAATGAATGAATAGGAGTATGTACCTTCTTCGGGCACAGTATCAACATAGAATTGAACACCGGGTTCAACGGTTTCAATAAGCGAACCATCACGCCAAATCTCTATCCCTTCAAGGTCGGTGCAAGGTGTTTCATCCTCATTTATGACAGGGTCTAACCAGGTAAAGGAAACTGTTAAGTTCGGAACACTGATTTCATACTCAAGGTCTGTAACTGGTCCGGGTGCAATACCATCATGAGGAGTGCCAGGTAATATTTCAGATGGGTCTGACTCATCTGTGTTATTATAAATAGCAGTTGCATAATACCAGTATTCATTATCATTAATTACATCAGTATCAACAGTATCCCGCGGTTCACCCACTGGTGCATCAAGATAACCCAATAAATACCAATCATAAGGTTCTGGAATTTCTGACTTATAGATATTATATCCGGTCAGGTCTCGGGTCAATTCTCTATTATTCTCACTTATAACTAAACTCACAGCATCTCGTATTTCACCTATGCTAACCACTGGTTCAAATACACCTGAAATAGAGGTTCTAAGTAATTTATCTACGGGTTTACCAACTTCAATACATCTGTTCAGCATATCTGAATATTTAGAATCAGCTTCTGCAAATTCTGGTTCATTATTAAGAGTATATTGTCCTATTGCCCCATAGAAAGTAGTAGTAATACCAAAGTTGCCGGTTAATGATGGGTCTCCATTAACAGCTTCAAATATTGTTACCCAGGGATATGAAGTTGAATATACCCAGTTTCTATCAAGATAGTTCATCTGTAGGTCATTGGCAATTCCTAAGAAACCAGAAGCATTTTCCCAGACAATTACATAGACATCACCAGCTTCAATAGTAACACCTTCAGGTAAGTCTAACTGATATGTTCCGGGTGGGAATGACATAGGACTTGACTCCCATATAGCAGATGGGTCTCCAGGAGCAGTTGGAAATTCAGGAGGACCTTGAATTAATGCTTCAGGGTCAGGATATACACTTACTATAGCAGAAGTACAATTAGCATCTCCCTGGAAGGTCAATTCTAAATGAGTTATATCTGCAGGATAGCCAATAGGGGTGAAACGAACACCAAGTGCACAACCACCGCCACAACCAATCTGAGATTCAAATGTTCCATCATGCCATGCCTGAGTATATTCTTCAGCAGAACCCCAAGGTGCAACATAAATTGGAACACCTTCATCTACACCTGATGTTACAGAAATCATAGGAGGTAATGTGCCATAGATATATTCCACTGTTTCAGATGGGTTACTTTCCTGACCTATTAAATCAACTGTTGTTACATAGAAGTAATAAAGACCCTGACCATCTACTAATGTATAGTCAAAAGGTGGGACTTCAGGAGTACCAACTATTTCAAATTCTTCATTCATATATTGCTTATACACATTATAGTAGTCAATATCATCTTCCGGGATAACTACCTCATCCCAGTTTATAGTGACTTGGTCATCAACACCTGTTACAGAAACATTTTCTGGAGGAGGAGGTACATCATTATATAGAGTTCCCCAATCTTCATTTGAGTATGGAGATTCTTCATAAGGCGTCTGCGTGTCATACAGAGCAGTAGCAACATAATACCAGATTTCTCCAAGTGCTACATCAGTATCAAGGTATTCTGTCCCTTCATACATTTCCTGTATCATTTCGGGATAAGGACCGCCAGAAACCTCTCCTCTATAAAGATTATACATATCCATGAAATCACGATCTCTAATTACACGAGGCTCTACTGGTGTTCCGTCTCGAGTGGGAGTATTATTGACTTTTGCAACAACAGGAGCACCATGTCTTTCATGTGTTAAGTCACTTGAACCGAAGGTAATTAATTCTCCCTCAACTGTGACAGAAATAGCATCTATCAGCCATGCCCACCACATTCCATCATTGTCTGGTGGATCCTCTGCATGCCATGCGAGTTTAATCATCTCACCAGCATACGCACTCAAATCAATTATGTATGGAGTAACATAATAATTCCATCCACCTGTAAGAGCTGACATATCTAATAATATGTCATCTGGACTCCAGGTAGCACCACCATCTGTAGATGCTCTCACATAGTAATGGTCACCATAAGTTGAACCCTGATAAGCATAGGACCAGAACTCCAGGGTACTGGATCCATCAACTCCAAATTCAGGTGTAATTAGCCATTCATCCTGATGTCCATAATCCCACCAGCAGCCTGCTGAATATGTGCCTTCATATACATAAGTAGGATCATCATACAATGTCCAGGTCGTTACAGGATGTGTTTGAATATGCTCCCAACCTACTGGGGGAAATACACCAGATTCAAATCCTTCTGTCCATTCTTCTCCGCCACCGCCAGCTGGAGGCAACCATTCCACTAAAATTCCATCAGGATTATCTTCAGAGGCTTGCAAATTACGAGGTGTAGGTAAGCCCACTTCTTGTAATACGAAATCCTCTATATTTTCAATATCTTGAAGGATTTGAACATTCTCGTGAACAACTGTAACATAAGCATCATGACTTGCTTGGACACTGTATGAACCTTCCACAACATCAACAATCAAATAAACACCAAATTCATCAGTATCATCAGAAAGTTCAGTATCAAAAATAGTAACTGTAGCTACTTCTATTGGAAGTCCTGTGTCAAAGTCAGTTATTTCACCTGTCAAAGCACCAAACAGACAGTTAAGGTCAAAATCAATATTTGGTGTGTTTGTAAGGGAATCCACCTCTACATCTACTATGGTTGAGTCTTCATAACCGTATAAGATAGCAGTTACATCATAAATGCCTACATAAACCTCTTCTAATATGTAATATCCTGTATCATCAGGAGAGGTGCTGTAGCTTCCACCAGAAGCAGAAAGTGCAGTAACAACAACATCTTCCACATTACCCGTACTATAATCGGTATCCTCTAAAGTCACTATTCCAGAGATTGAGCCAGGAGGTATGCCTCCAAAAGTAGCGGTAACTGGTACAGTTTCTTCGCCTACATCTGGGTCAGAGCTGAAGTTAATATCAGCGTTAAGGATGGTTCCTTCTACAATCTCCTCTATCCATTTAATTTTGACTTCAACCTCTTCAAAATCGCCAGCTGGAACTGTGCCAGAAGTTGGGTCAACCGTTATCCATTGAGGTCCACCGAAACCTGGAATAGCCATCCAACCTAATTGACATAAACCACCTGGAGAAGTTGCGCCTAATACGCCCACCATTACAGTATTACCAGTTTCTCTATCAACAATACGCAACTCAGGCTGGAATGTAGCGTTATTAAATGCACACATGTAAAGCTGATCAGTTTCAACATCCCAGGTCATACCCTGGCCAAAGTTGGCGTCAAAACCTATTGAGCCAACTAAAGTGCCTAGACCAGTCTCTTTGTCAATTGAAAAGAACTCATCTTGCACAAGGCAATAACCCCACATATCTCCATTACCATCCACTGCAATATCAATGACACCTGGAAAACCGATTGAACCAATAAATGTGGATGTAGCAGTTTCAGGATCAATCGTGAACAGCGATGAGTTATAAATATCAGTTGTACAACCATATATAGTGCCAGTTGTTGGATCAGTTGACATACCAGTCCAGGTCTCAGCGCCAACTGGTAATGGATTACCAATAACTGTTGCCGCACCAGTCTCTAAATCTATCGTCCTTAAGTTATTAACATTGTCCAATTCATAGACAAATGATTGGTCGCCTATGCCAAAATCGCCCGCGTTAGAAAAATCAGTGCCTGTATAGCTGGCGATATTGTTCAGGACTTCAGGTTCATCAACATCAAAGGAGCAGAAAAAGTCATTGGCTGCTTCAATGCCATAAGCAGTTGCTCCTCTCATAAAATCGATTATCGGAGCAGAAGATTCAACTGTTGCTACACCATCTTCAGGAGGCATATCAATTGAAGGTTTATAATTACCCATTGGGAAATGGCCTGAACTTGATGGAATTTGTGGAACTCTTTGGGCTTCTGGAGATGTAATACTTGCATTCCAATCTAATGGACCATCACCATTATTGCTAACTGTTATATAAGTAATTACTGAGTCACCTGGCATATCAACGGTTTCAGTAATAGTTAGAGGGTCTATTTCCATTGTAGGAGCGGTCATCTCAAAATCCAGAGTGTTAACTATATCAGCAAGTATTTCAAAATCTTCTTCCAAAGCATCATTATAACCTTCTGCTTCACAGGTAATATCATAGGTAAAAGCCACAATATCTTCAATCAGATAATAACCATCATTGCCAGATGTGCCAGTATATTGAGTACCAACAGTAATTACTGCATTTTCAATTGGAGCACCAGTAGACAATTCGGTTACATATCCCTCTAAGGAGCCCCATTCTTGTTCATAAACACGGACATCATCTATATACCAGCCGGGATAATCATGCACTGAGGAGTCAGTGCCGAAGTGCCATCTGAAATGAACAATCTCACCCGCGTAAGCAGATAGGTCAAATTCAGCCTTGACCCAACCACCGGAATTGGCAGTGTAGCCTGGCTCATTATTAAGTCCTACAATAGCATCATCAGGATAGCCACCTACTGGATAGATAACCTGCCAGGTTGCTCCAAAATCAGTAGAAATCTTTACATTTCCACCATCCCAGCTATTTTCAGTATTATACCACTGCCAGAATTCAAGCATATAGGCACCAGTGGCGATTATTAATTCTTGAGTAGTTTCTAATGTCCAATTAGCATTATCTACATAATTTCCATTTAGAACTGTACCCCAAACATTTACACCTGAGTATGCTGCTGGAGGTCCAGAGGTTGGTACTCCCCATTGCCATCCAGATGGGTCGTTACTGAGTAGTCCACCATCATCATCTTCAAAATCACTAAAGTAATAGTCAGGAATTGTATAAAGAACTAAAGCAAAATCAAGGGTAGTTGTCACACCAGTTTCAATGATTACACCCTCTTCTGTCTGGGACCAATAGCCATCAGCAGAGCAGGTTACATCATAAGTGCCTGCAACAATAGGAATTATCTCATAGTAACCAAATTCATCAGTTACATCAGAAAGGTCCCTTTCTGGACCTGCACCAAGGACAGTAACTGTGGCGCCCTCTATTGACAAACCTGTACTATCATCTGTTACATAACCAGAAAGTCCACCAGACATACAATTCAGGTAAAAATCAATGTCTGGAGTATTTTGATCCTCTAAAACCACTACATCTACAATGGTGGAATCTTCAAAACCATATAAGGAAGCTGTTACATCGTAGGTATTTGGATATGCCTCAAGAAGGTAGTATCCGGTAGCATCAGGATTTGCCCAGTAAGAACCTGCAGTAACAATAACATCCTCTACATTACCTGTACAATATGGTGGGAAACTCTCTAAGGTAACGGTTCCGGAAATTGAACCAAACAACATGGTTCCAACAGTAAGATTTACATCAACAGTTTCTGTGCCTACATCTGGGTCAGAAGTAAAGATAATATCAGCCGTTAAAGTGGTTCCAGGTGGAATACCCTCACTGTTAAATATGACAGAAACATCAAAATCATTACCAGCTTCAATTGTTCCAGTTCGTGGTTCAACTGTTAACCATGTTTCAGGACGACCTGGGAAAGCTAATACTGTTACTTCACGACCACCTTCAAAATCACCGACAAATGCTGTAGCACCTGTTGTTCTGTCAACAACACGCAAGTTACCATCTAATCCACCGCCATATGCAGCCCAAAATATAACATCCGTTTCAGGATCCCAAGCCATACTTTGTGCATAGTTGGCATCAAAACCTGTTATCCCAATATAGGTTCCAGCTCCAGTAGTTTTGTCAATAAACCAAAAGTCATCTGAACCGATATCAATACCCCAGAGGTTACCATCACCATCACAAGCAAGGTTTATCATAAGTCCACCAGGATTTCCAATTGGTCCAACCAATGTAGCTGCACCTATTGTCAAATCAATTGTGTAAAGGTTACTACCGTCAACTGCATACATAGTCCCATCTGTTTTATCACAAGCCATACCATTAAGAAAAGCACCTAAACCTGTAGGACCAACTAATGTAGCTATGCCTGACACAGCATCAACTGTATAAATGTTAAAATCATCTGGATTATTAACATAGAAGTATTCATCACTTTCTGTGCTATAATCACCGCAGTAAGCTGCCCAGGCTGGGGGGGAGAGAATTTCGGTCATATCTCCAGGAAAATCTGTATCAAATGTTCCATAGAAGTAAACCGAATATTCGCCACCTCGGAACCAAGCAGTTGAACCTCTAAGAATATCTGTTCTAACTGGATCTAAATATTCTTTATCTCTTTTTCTATTCTCACCCAGATCCATACCCATTGAAGGTGGTTCACTGGTGCGTGAGAAATAATTGGAAACTACTGGAATGTTAATTATTTGAGCATCTGGATATTGGGTACTTGCATGCCAATCTAATGTTCCATTACCATTATTACTCACGGTAAGATATGTGGTAAGTGAGTCATCTGGAGCGATTTCTTCATTAATAGTTAGAGGATCAATATCCATTGTAGGAGCTGTCATTTCGAAATTCAGTGTGTTAACTATATCAGCAAGTATTTCAAAATCTTCTTCCAGAGCATCATTGTAACCTTCCGCAGTACAGGTAATATCATAGTTAAATGCTACAATATCTTCTATCAGATAATAACCAGTATCATCTGAATAGCCTGTATATTGACCACCAACAATAATTTCTGCTCCCTCAATTGAAGCACCGGTAGACAATTCAGTTACATATCCCTCTAAGGAGCCCCATTCTTGCTCATAAATACGGACATTGTCTATATACCAGCCGGGATACTGTACTGAGCTATCAGAACCAAAGTGCCATCTGAAAAACACAACCTGACCACTGTAAGCAGACAAATCAAACTCAGCTTTTTCCCAGAATCCTTGATCATGTCCACAATAAATAGGCTCAGGATATAATGGATTTGATGAGTTCGCCATTCCAGGATATCCTCCTATAGGTTCAATAACAGTCCATGTTGCTCCACCATCAGTAGAAATCTTAACATTTCCACCATCATAGCTAGCTTCCATATCGTACCAGTGCCAGAATTCCAGCATATAGGCACCAGAAGCAATAATCAATTCCTGAGTAGTTTCTAAAGTCCAGTTAGCTGAAGGAGTATAATCTCCACTTAGAACAGTTGCCCAAACATTAACACCTGAATATGCTGCCATAGGACCGGAAGTAGGAGCACCCCATTGCCATCCACCTGGATCATTGCTGAGTAGTCCACCATCATCATCTTCAAAATCACTAAAGTATGAGTCAGGAATGGTATAAAGAATTAAAGCAAAATCAACTGTAGTTGTCACACCTGCCTCAATAATTACATCTTCTTCTGTCTCGGTCCAATAACCATCAGCAGAGCAGGTTACATCATAAGTGCCTACCACAACTTCATCAATGATATAATATCCAAATTCATCTGTGGTTGTATCATATTCCCAGTCACCAACACTAACTGCATTAATTTCTGCACCTTCAATTGGCAAACCTGTGGAATCATCTATTACAGTTCCGTCAAGGGTACCATAGATAAGTGGGTTTAAAGCAAAATCAACTGTAACAGTTTGGTCTTCCAGAACTTCTACCACATCAGCAGCATCGTAATATCCATCAGCAACGCAGGTAATATCACGCAAACCAATAGGAATATCTTCCAAAAGATAAGTTCCATCAGGACCAGTCACATCTAAGTTGTCCATAATAGACACAACAGCACCTTCAATTGGGTCCCCTGTATCAGCATTTGTTACTGTTCCATCAACATCACCGGTGCCAAAAGGAGTCCAATGCAAACGGATATCTGGATATGTTGATTTGTCATAAGGATTTGTAGGAGGGTTCATTGCATTGAATTCATCAAAATCATCATAATCGTGTATTGTACGATAAGGAGTTCCTGATTCTGTTGTCCACCAGGTATCAGAAGTAGAGTACCAATCAAAATGATCTTTAATGACCATAATTACCAGATTATGAGTATGGGTATATTCAAATGGTGTATCTAAAACAATGTCACACCAGTAATCACCTGCTGGTGTATCAACCATTCCATCATAGCACAGGGTCAACTGGCTTCCATCAATCCAACCACCAGAAAGGTCATCAACATCTATCTCTCCTATCCAGACCTCAAGATTGAATGGAGGTATATTGGGAGTAGAAATATTAGCATGATAACCAATTGTGTGAAGAAACATTGCAGTTCCAATCCATTCCTTATCATATACTGTTTCAGTAATACTATTTTCATAGAAGATATTCATAGGTATCTGATAATCAGTAATTTCAGCATTTCCAATTTCAGTTATTTCACGAAGAGCTACTGTATAACCCATAACATGATTTGTAGGGTTAGGTTCTCCCTCAATATATTGAGCAGTTACATAATATTCATACCAAGTTTCATAATCTATATCAGAGTCAACATAAAATTCGGTATCAGAAGTTCCAATAAGTACATCCTCACGATAAATATTGTAGTTTTCAAAGTTAGCTCTTACAACTCTGGTTTTAGGTCTAGCATAAGGTCTGCTTGTAAACTTGGCAAGAAGTTCATCGTCTAATCTTGGCATATTAGCCAATTGCTTTATTGAAGTAGAAGAATGTGACTTAGTTGGGATTGGATTCAAGACTACAGATTTTCCACTAATAGTTGATACAACAGTTCTTAAAGTTGCATTAACGAAGGCTCCCAAGTTAAACCAATTTGTTCCATCAAGTGTATACCATGAATATGGATTTGGATCTGATTCATCTCCCGCAACATAGTAGCAATCAGTATTAACTGTCATGTCATCTCTATATTGAACATCTAAATAGAACCAATCACCACCAGTGATTGCAATCCGACCTAAATCAATATCATACCAATCACCATTGGGATCTCCATCAAGGGTGCAAGTTCCACTTGCCAGAACATTACTTGCATCAGGACCGGCAGCCGTACCACCAAACAGATTATAATCAAAATCGGTAGCACCTGGATCATAAGACATATAAAATCTACCCGTATGAACCCAACAATCTTCAGGATATGTAAAACCAACAGCCATATGATGAGTTGGTAAAAGTGGATCCTCTACATAGTAGTAATTTTCAGCTTCATTATCATCATAGGATAATTCAATCGCTGCAGAATCTATAGGAGAATCCCAATTTAGGTTTATAACACCAATGAGATTATCAGTAGCTTCCAAGTTTAACGGTGGCCAAAGGTCATCCTGTGCAAATAATGATGTTGCGCACAGAAAGCCTATTACCGTTAGGCTAATTAAGTACTTTTTCATTTTTCCTCCATTAAATTTCTATTCAAATCCTTCCTCGATTAAATCGTGGTAGGATTCATTTTTTTTTTACCATAATATTTCTGGTAAAACATTTAGCTAATTAAATAAACAACATTTCTATAATACCTATCCTAGAAGTTCACCCCGTTAGATATTTACACAATATAGATAGCAAATATTCTATTAAGTTTACTATCTAACGGGGTTAACATAATTCGTCTTTGGAAATTAAGACGAATATCCAGCCTGAAAATAGATAATTGCCAAAAAACAAGGCTGGTTACCTAATTTTGACATTAACATTCCTCATTTTTCCTCTTCATTTTTGCCGCTTTAAGCTTATCTTTGGATTACCATAAACTTAAATAATTATCGCTGTTCGTGCAAAAACTATAGTTGAAATAAACAAACTAATAACTAAACTGCAAATCAAAATGTTCCTTTTCTTTTTTCCTCCTAATTAAAAGGATTAATATATGGGTTCTGCAAAATTGCACTCTCATGTCATTCCAAACGCTCACAGATGTCATTCCCGACCCCGCTCGGGAATCCATATAGAGTGAAGACGCAGTAAAAGACAGGTTGTAAGGAATGGATTCCCGTT
>JACNFI010000421.1 GCA_014384665.1 Candidatus Cloacimonadota bacterium | reverse complement strand
TAGTTTAATGGATTCTTCTACATATTTTTTGAAATTACCTTTGATGAATTTTGCGTTAGGACAAAGTTCTCTTGCCTGATAAATTGGCATTGCAGAATGAATGCCAAATTTTCGTGCTTCATAAGATGCAGTACTTACAACACCTTTATTACCTTCCCCTCCTCCAACAACAACTGGTTTGCCTTGAAGTTCGGGATTATCTCTTTGCTCAATCGCGGCAAAGAAAGCATCCATATCAATGTGTAATATTATCCGTTCCATCTCTCAATTTTAATTTGGGAAAATTGTTTGTTGTTAAAATATTTTATATTTTTGAGCTTTTATTTGTTATTCTATCTCAAAATTAAGCATTTTTTTGTATCAATTACTTTATCCCCAACTTCTAATTTATAAAAATAAATCCCTGAACTTACCGGTTTACTATTTTCATCTTTCCCATCCCAATCAACTGACGATTTAATATTTAATATTGACAATTGTTTAATGAGCTCACCTTTGATATTATAAATATTTATCCGTGCCTGTCCCGTTAGATGCTTGCTATCTAACGGGATGAATTCGTGTTTATTAGTGGCTAAACTAAAATATATAGTGGTGGAGGTGCCAAATGGATTGGGATAATTATAAAGCAATATCTCAGGTGATGGCATTTCTTTTTCTTTATCTACAGCCATAATATCAGCAAAATTTATCCTGAAACTGCAATAGGTAATTTGTCCACTTATGTCCATTGGTGGTATCCCAGGACAAAAAGAAGGTCCATATTCATTATCATCAAGATAGTACATATAAACCTGTCCCCAACCATCTTCTAAATCTACAATCTGGTCACAGATGTATGGATAAACTGTAATCTGCTCATCAAATGGAGGGGTGTATATATCAGTAATTTCAATCGGTTCTGTCCAATGTTCACCATTGTCATTAGAGCAGGACATAAAAAGAATTGGATGCTCAATATAATCCTGATACTGTGGCACACCATCCTCGCCTAACATATGATAAGTCCCATCAGCCCAAGCCTGAACAATCCATTCATTCTCACAATTTATTGCATTCTTCATTGAATTTCCAATGAGCGCACCTAAATAGCAAAAGTCGGGAGGGAAAGGTGTACATAAACTATAATGTATCAAAGTATCTTGTCCTTCAACTTCCCAGGGAACCTTAGGCCAGACATTCCGCCATTCAACAATATATTCACCAAACCATACAAACTCGCCAGCGGGAATAAAATGGTCAAAATAGTTCCAATTTCCCGCGTCATCAGTATAGCCATAACTTCCAGTATAGCACCAATGCAGATTACCTTCTACATCAAATAATGCTGTGTTATTAAAACCAATGATACCAACTTCAATAGAATCAAGAACATTACCTTGATTGTCCTCTAATTGTAAAAGATTTTCTATTGCTGGTGGCATGCCAAAATCATACAAGCTCCATGTTTCACCCCAATCTAAAGATTCATAAACAAAGAAGCCTTCATCCACAGGAGGATTTGGTGGGTCTTCAAAATAAGCAGCATAACCGATAAATGCAATTCTGCCCGAAGTTTGTTTATCAACCGAAAATCCCCAGTAAGGTGTAATATTTTGTTCAAGCCAATCTGTGAACATTGGGTCGCCATTTTCATTTGTTATTTGATTATCCAGCCAGCCGGGTTGAATTATTTCATGCGAATCTTGAATGTCCTTATAAAGTATCTGGACATTTCCACCAGCAATGGCATAATTAGTTCTTAATATATATACCCGAGTATAACTATCTCCTATGGGAGAATTGCCTACATAAACCAGAGGAGAACTAAATTCATTTTCAGGAGCCTCAAGATTTTCTATTATATAGAGTGTTTGCCAGAAACCAGGAATATTCATAAGCTCAAAATCATCATAAGTAATTGGAGTCTCAAAATATTCGTCCTCATCAATGTCTTCATGCCAAATGGCTATACAGTTTCCTGTTTCAGGATGAATATCTATACTACCATAGCCTTGCCAATTATCATAAGTTGTAATAGTTTCCCAGTCGAAAATGTTACCCTGAGAATCAAGATATGCCCAATACTGTCTTTGATTAGCAGTTTGACTACTGCGTGCGTGAAATGTGATATAGACGCCATCACCATTTCCAGTTTGAAGACGAAGTGGATGAGCTTTATAACCACCCTGCATATAATCATAATAACTTGTCATCAATTCAGTTGGGAAAGTAATGAACTCCCATTCAGGTGCTGGGATTGTATCATACCTTGTGTAAGAATTTTTTATTTCTGTCTCAATGGGGTAATACTTCATACCTGGCTGGTTAAATTGGCCAAATAGAGTTGTAGTAAATAAGGTAGTTAAAATAAGGCCAATAATTAAACTATTTTTTTTCATTTCTTACCTCCAAAAACACTTTTGATTTAAAACAGACATTTTTGTCAAGAAATATTTGACAGATATTTTTACGGTTTTTACTTTTTGTCAGTAAAAAGCAAAGAGTAGATTATGCCACAAATCAAGCCGTTTTTTGGCTTACGACCAAACTCAGATTTTGCAGAAAAGGTTGCTTCTCCACCGTATGATGTCCTCAGTTCTGAAGAAGCAACAAAACTTGCAAAAGGCAATCCATACAGTTTTCTTCATATTTCCAAGCCAGAGATAGATTTATCCCCAGAAACCAATCTATATGACGAAAAGGTCTATAAGAAAGGTGCGGAAAATCTGAAAAAATTTATCCATAAGAAGATTCTGATTCAGGATGAAAAACAGTGTTTTTACCTCTATCGTCTAATTATGGGGGAACATACCCAGACCGGTATTGTTGCCGCCGCTTCTGTGGATGATTATAAAAAGGGTAAAATAAAAATCCATGAATATACAAGAGAAGATAAAGAAAAAGATAGAGCAACTCATGTTGATTTTCTTAACGCAAATACAGGACCAGTGTTTTTGACATATCATGCTAAAAATTCGATTGATAAAATCGTGCGAGGAATTCAAAAGCAGAAACCACTTTATGATTTTACAAGTAATGATGGAATAAGACATACAATCTGGAAAGTTGATAATGATATTATAATTGAGAAAATTCAGAATGAATTTAATGCTCTGGATTATCTCTACATTTCAGATGGACATCACCGTTCTGCTGCTGCTGCTCGGGTTCAGGAAATACGAATGAAAAACAATCCAAATCATTCTGGAAATGAGGAATATAATTATTTTCTTACAGTTATATTTCCAGATGAGCAGCTCTATATTATGGATTATAATCGTGTTGTAAAAGATTTGAACGGACTTTCTGAATCTAAATTTTTGGATAAAATTTTTTGGAAATTTGAGATTACAAAACAGAATGAAATTTACAAACCGACTGAAAAGTACTTATTTGGAATGTATCTAAATAATTGTTGGTATAAACTTGCAGCCAAACCTGATACTTTTAATATGAAAGACCCGGTGAACTTCCTTGATGTTAGCATATTACATAATAATTTGATGGAGCCAATTCTCGGCATTACTAATCCAAGGAAAGATAAGAGAATAAATTTTGTAGGCGGAATAAGGGGTTTGAAAGAATTGGAAAAGCTTGTAGATAGCGGCAGATATAAAGTTGCTTTTGACCTTTATCCAACATCTATTCAGGAACTTATGAATGTAGCAGATTCAAATAAGGTTATGCCGCCAAAATCAACCTGGTTTGAGCCAAAACTCAGAAGCGGATTGATAATCCATTTATTGTGAAAAAAAGGAAAAATTTTACTCAACTTGATTGCATAGGAATTTCCTTTTTTTCTGACACATAAGTTTTTGGTAGATAACTCGTAACCCGTAACTCGTAACCCGTAACTTGAGTCATTGTCATTCTCGCACTCAATCAAGTTGAGTGTAAACTCCAGCGAGAATCAAATAAAAATGAAGTATCTGGATTCAGCATCAAAGTTCGGAATGACAAGCACGGGATATTTTTAGAACTTATTATTTTTTGAAATATGGGAGCAAGTATGAATAATAACCTCCAATTCAGCGGAAGAAATCTATACGATTTGGATACATATTCTGTTGAAGAAATTAATACGATTTTTGAAACTGCGAAGATAATGAAAGAGATTAATAAACGGGATTACAAAAAAATTCCAACCTTACGAGGGAAGACAATAGCGACCTTATTTTTTGAGGAAAGCACACGAACCAGAATTTCATTTGAACTTGCAGCAAAACGGCTTAGTGCAGATGTGGTTAGTTTTTCTGCAATTGGGTCTTCAGTGAAAAAGGGCGAAGGGCTTCAAGATACTGTTTATACTCTCAATGCAATGGGAATAGACCTTTATGTTGTTCGGCATAGTTGTCCGGGAGCACCTCAATTAGTGCATAAATATTCCCAAAAGCCAGTTCTTAATGCCGGAGATGGAAGGCATGCTCATCCCACACAGGCACTGCTGGATATGTTCAGTATCTGGGAGAAAAAAGGCACATTAAAAGGGCTCAAGGTTACGATTGTGGGCGATATCCTGCATTCACGGGTGTTGAGGTCAAACTTGACAGGAATGAGAAAGATGGGAGCAAAAGCAACTGTTTGTGGACCTCGCACACTGATGCCTCCCAAAATTGAAGAAGTTTATGGTGCAAAGTCCGAATATGACCTCTATAATGCAGTTAAAGGAGCAGATGTAATTATGGCTCTCAGGATGCAACTTGAAAGGCAAGAAGAAGGACTTTTTCCAGGTTTGGGTGAGTATTCCAGAAAATATGGTTTGAGCAAAGAAGTCCTGAAATATGCAAAAGAAGATGTACTTATTATGCATCCAGGTCCTATGAATAGGGGAGTAGAAATTTTGCCGGAAGTTGCAGATAGTCCACATAGCATCATTATTGAGCAAGTTACAAATGGCGTGGCAATCAGGATGGCTTTACTTTTCTTAATATTAGGTGGAAGAACAAATTAAACGCTTCGCTGTCAAAATGGCTTAAGCCGTCAGAAATTGTCATAACGCTCACTTCGTTCGCTGTCATTATGGCTAAAGCCGTCAGAAATAGTCATAACGCTTCGCTGTCAAAAATGGTCAAAACGGCTTCGCTGGCAAAAATAGTCATAGCGCTTGGTTGTCAATTGACCCTCCAAGGGAGCTTATGACTCCATTTGACACACCGAAGGTGTATTTGACTATTTTTGACGCTCCGAAGGAACATATGACTAATTATGACGAGTCTAAGGCTCATTTGACTTAATTAGCCTTGCAGGAGGAAAAATGATTTTATTAAAGAATGGATTGGTTTATTTATCAAGCAAGAAAAAAATTGAAAAACTTGATATTCTTATTGATGGAAAAATAATCAAAAAGATTGCTTCAAACATAAGCAATAAATCCGCAAAAATTTACGATTGCAAGGGTAAACACATCTTTCCTGGCTTTGTGGACTTGCATTGCCATTTGCGTGACCCAGGATACACTTATAAAGAGGATATTGTATCTGGTGCTGAATCTGCTGCAAAAGGAGGTTTTACTTCTATTTGCTGTATGCCAAATACAAATCCAACTATTGATAATATTTCTACTTTGAATTATGTAATTAGAAAAGCAAGAGATGTAGGAAAGACGAAAATTTTTGTGATTGGTGCAATGTCCAAAGGACGGGAAGGAAAAGAAATCGCAGATATCGGTTCTATGGTGAATGGCGGAATAGTTGGAATTAGCGATGATGGAAATTGTATTCAGAATGCCAAACTAATGCTTAATGTTATGCGTTATTCTTCAAATTATGAAATTCCAATTATCTCTCATTCGGAAGATTATTCTCTTTCAAAAGGTGGACAGGTGAATTATGGCTATATGTCCACAAAATTGGGTCTACCAGGAATTCCTACTCTGGCTGAAGAAATAATGGTAAGCCGCGATATTATGCTTGCTGCTCTGACTGGCACTCATATTCATATTGCTCATGCTTCAACAAAGAGGACTGTTGAGCTAATCAGACAGGCAAAAAAGGATAAGATAAATGTAACTGCTGAAGCAACTCCTCATCATCTGATTCTTACTGAAATGGCTTGTGAAAATTTTGACACAAACACAAAAATGAATCCACCACTTCGTGCAGACGCGGATAGGCAAGCACTTTTTCAGGGTTTATTAGATGACACTATAGATATTATTGCAACCGACCATGCACCTCATTCTGATTATGAAAAGGAGTTGGAATTTATGAATTCACCATTTGGAGTTATCGGTTTTGAAAGTGCTTTTCCTGCACTTTATACGAATTTTATCAGAACAAAAAAGATGGGTCTGGAAAAACTTATTGAAAAAATGACTTCCCAACCTGCAGAAATAATAGATAAAGATATTGGGAAAATCAGTGAAGGAAAATCAGCAGATTTGACGATTGTAGATTTGGAAAAATCATATATTTTTACAGAAAAAGAAATTCTTTCAAGAGCAAAAAATAGTCCATTTCTCGGTAAAAAATTCTGGGCAAGGATTGAAATGACAATCTGCGATGGCAAATTTACCTGGAAGGCATAATTTTAATAACCACCAAGATATAAATGAATAAAGATAATTTTGGAGCACGAAAACGATCCGCCAGACCCGATTTATCCATTCTTCGTAGTCCCGATGAAATCGGGACGAAGGATGAACTACGAAGGATGAATCGGGACTCCGTCTCGGAGCTGGCGGAGAACTTTTCGTCCTAAACTTTTTTGATGAAAGTTCGTCGTTTCGCTCCTCGTTTCAGCACTACTACTTTTAAATTAATTAAGGGTTATCCCGGAGTGCGAAAACGAATTCCGTCCCCGATTCAATCGGGGATTCGGAATGAACTTTTCGTAAAGAGGCTAATTAATGTTCTATAAAGTTTTACCAATAGTTGAAAAAGAAGTTATCAATAATAAATACTTTATTATCACTTTTACCAATTTTGAAATGGCAGAACAATCTTGTCCGGGGCAGTTCTTCAAACTGAAAGGGCTTGAGCAGGAATTTCCCATTTTGCCAAGACCATTTAGTGTATTTAAAAAGGAAGATTCAAAATTATCATTTCTGATAAAAGTCGTCGGCACAGCCACAAAAAATCTTTCCCAATTGAAGATTGAAGAAAGAGTAGCATTACTCGGTCCATTGGGAAATGGATTTCAAATTCATAATGGCAAAAAAGTCCTAATTGTAAGTGGTGGAATTGGATATGCGCCACTTAATTTTTTGCGTGATGGACTTAACAAAGCAGATAATGAAATAACATTTTTTCACGGCGGAAAAAATGCCAATGATGTCTTTTCAAAAAATATTAGAATCTATACAGAAGATGGCTCAATAGGGGAGAAAGGACTTGTTACAGATGGAGTTGAAGAGTTTCTCTCCCAGAATCAAATTGATGTTGTTTATACCTGTGGACCTGAAAATATGCTACGAAAAGTCAAGGAAATTTGTGAAGGGTTTAAGACGAAATTATATATGTCTATGGAGACAGTTATGGCTTGTGGAATTGGTTCTTGTTGTGGATGTGCAATAAAAGTAGAGGAAAATGGAAAGCCAGTTTACAAAAAAGTTTGCAAAGATGGACCGGTTTTTGATGGATATAAAATTGTTTAGATGAATGATTCCTATCAGAATATGTTTCATATTTTTCTATAAAAGGGAATAATTATTAGCGTCTATTAGCGTTTATTAGCGGTCAATTATATGATTGATTTTAAAATAAAGATAGGCAAGATGCTCTGGAAAAATCCAGTTACAGTTGCATCTGGCACATTCGGCTTGGAGTTTGGAGAGCTATTTGATATTTCTCAATTGGGTGCAATTGTTACAAAAACTGTAACTTTACATCCAAAACAAGGCAACGCCCCCCCCCGTATAGCAGAAACAGAAGCGGGATTATTGAATTCAATAGGACTGCAAAATCCAGGAATTGAAAATTTTATTAAAACCGACTTGCATGAATATCGTATAATTGATACGAATCTCATCGTGAGTATTTCTGCAGATTCAATTTCACAATTTGGAGAAGTAATTCAGGAATTGGAAAGACAATCTGGAATTGATGGATATGAGATTAATGTTTCCTGCCCGAATGTAGAAAGCGAGGGTATCATATTTGGAACGGATAATAAAACCGTATTTAAACTGGTGTCGATGATAAAAAAAACTACTGAACGAACAGTTATTGTGAAACTTACACCAAATTTAACTTCAATAGAAAATATAGCAAGAGTAGCTGAAAATGCTGGAGCAGATGCAATTTCGTTGATTAATACTGTTTATGGAATGGCAATAGATATTGAAACCAGAAAGCCAAAAATAAAGAATGTAATAGCTGGATATTCCGGAATTGGCATAAAGCCAATTGCATTGCAAAATGTTTTCCGTGTTGCAAAAGTTGTGAAGATTCCGATAATTGGAATGGGTGGCATAAGAAATACAAATGATGCATTGGAATTTATAATTGCAGGTGCAACCGCTGTTGCAGTTGGAACCCAGAATTTTGTAAATCCTTTATCAACTTTAGATATTATTCAAGGATTAAAGAAATATCTTGATGAAAAGAAAGTACAATATAAAGATTTGATAAATTCAGTTAATTTTTAAGAAGTTGAAGAGATTTTCGTTTCTTTTTTTGTGATTTTGTGGCTAATCAAAAAATAAAAATTAGTATTTATTCGTGCTTATTCGTGGCTAAATTATTTAAGGAGAGATTGTGAAATTAAAAAGCAAGATACTTGACGAAAAGGAGATGACAAGAATTCTCAAGCGGATGGCAAATGAGGTTATTGAAAAAAATAAGGGTTGCAAAAATCTATATGTAATCGGCATTCATACACGAGGAGTTCCGCTTGCAAAACGCATTGCACAATATATTGAAAAATTTGAGGATACGAAGATACCAGTTGGTTCTCTTGATGTAACACTTTATCGCGATGACCTTGCATATATTGCCCATCAGCCGGTAATCAAGGATTCCATTCTGCCATTTGATATTGAGGGTAAACATATCTTATTTGTAGATGATGTTTTGAGTACTGGCAGAACAGCCAGAGCAGCGATGAATGCCATTCTTGATTATGGAAGACCTGCTTCCATTCAGCTTTTAGTAGTAATTGATAGGGGAAATCGTGAACTGCCAATACAGCCAGATTTTGTGGGCAAAAAAGTTCCAATCTCTAAAGAAGAAGTTATTAAATTATTCCTTAAAGAGATGGATGATAAAGATGAAGTTGTTATTTTTGAAAAGTAAGAAACGCTTCGCTGTCAAAATGGCTAAAGCCGTCATAACGCTACGCCGTCATAATGCTACGCTGTCAAAACGCTTCGCTGTCAAATGGCTTCGCCGTCAAAACGCTTCGCTGTCAAAAAGCTGCGCTGTCAAAATGACAATTTATGACGCACCGTAGGTGCAAATGACCATATTTGACAGGTTAAGGTTTCTTATGTTTATTTATTTCAAGGTTAAAAGTTATTACTCTGTGACCTCTGAGTCTCCGTGGCAAAAAGGGAATTAATATGAAATTTATAGAGAAATATAGAAAGATATGTTTAAAGAATAATTCTCTACTTTGTGTTGGATTGGATAGTGACCTCTCAAAAATTCCCTCATTCTTAAAAGAAAAATCTGAAAATCCTCTCTGGGAATTTAATAAAAGAATTATTGATGCAACTTACAAATATGTTGCTGTGTATAAGCCAAATTTTGCTTTTTATATCTCTCAAGGTGAGCAGGGAATTATTGCATTGGAAAAGACACTATCATATATTCCTGAGGAAATTCCCATCATTCTTGATGTAAAAATTGGTGATATTGGAAACACGATGAAACACTATGCAAAGGCATATTTTGGAAAGTATAATGTTGATGCGATAACTGCCAATCCGCTTATGGGATTTGATGTGATAGACCCCTTGCTTGAATTTCCTGATAGATACATTTTCCTGCTTGTTCTTACTTCTAATAAGTCAAACAAGGATTTTTTGAATGATGAGCAAGAAATGTATGTAAAAATTTGTAAGAAGATAATGGGATGGAGCACTTCTAATATCGGTGCAGTTGTTGGAGCGACTAATATTGATAAAATCCAGGAGATTAGAAATTTATTGCCCGATTCTGTTTTTCTGATTCCAGGAATTGGTGCACAAGGTGGTGACCTTGAAAATGTTATGAAATATGCTGTTTCGCAAAATGAGCCAAATATCTTGATAAATTCTTCAAGAGGAATTATCTTTGCTGGAACTGACGATGCGCCAGAAAATTTTCCCAAAGCAGCAGGAATTGCAGCTAAAGAACTACAGAAAAGTATTAATAGTTATCTCTAATTGGGCAGTTATAATTATATAGTATGAGTCCACTTTAAAAAGGTATTTCCCGCGAAATACGCGAAAAATACATGCAGATATTACTGAATTTACACTAATCATTTTCGAGTATTTCGTGCCTGCCCCGTTAGATAGAATCATATACCGATCCCAAGTGAAATTGAAAAGAGAGATTTCACAGGACAGGTAAATCGGGACAGGACAAGAGCATCTAACGGGGTGTCCCCAATTTAATTGGGGATCGCGGGTTTTTATAGTGAACTCTAGTATTATAAATAAAGTCTTTTCATGCCAGAGGCAGTTCCGCCTTAGGCGGAGTTTTTTTGCAAGAAATTATAACTGTTTACTGCCAACCGCTAATTAAAAGAAAAAAATTAGTGTCCACCCCGTTAGATAATTTTATTATCCAGGTGGAGATAGAAATAAAAAACTGA
>JACNFI010000420.1 GCA_014384665.1 Candidatus Cloacimonadota bacterium | reverse complement strand
TTTTCTACACTAAATTAGTGTCGAAAAATGTCCAGTGTCATCTTGGCACAGAGGGTGGGAAACATAACCCAATAAGCCCATTTTAACCATTTTAATGGTTTTTATAGTGGATTCATATATTGTATAAAAAACTTGCATAATAATCAGAATATATTGTTAATGGTTCATTATAGAGGATATAAATGCAGAAAAAAAATGTTATATTATTAGTTCTTATAATAGTTTTGTTAAATATTGCAGTTATACGGTATTTTATAAACAAAAGTAATTTTCCAGAACCACACACCCAAGTATTGGAGGTATTAAGTTCGCGCCCAGAAAAAGCAATATTAGATTCAAATGACACAAAAACTGAGAGAAGAATTCTTGAGAACCAGAAGATAATTGTTTCCAGAGAAAATGCTATTACTCGTTCTGTAGAACTTGTTAAGCCATCAGTTGTTAGTGTTAATGTAATCAAAACAGAGGTAGTTCGTAATGAACCTTTTCACTCTTTCTTCTTTGATGATTTTTTCAGAGGATTCCTTCCAAGGCAATATGAAAGAGAGGTTAAAAGTTTAGGCTCTGGTGTAATTATAAGCGAAGATGGTTATATTATTACAAATAGCCATGTTGTAAAAAATGCATCAAAGATAAAAGTCACTCTTGCTGATGGAAGTAGTTTTGATGGAGTGCTCATTGGAAACGATGATGTGAATGATATTGCAGTTGTGAAGATATCTGGCAAGAATCTTCCTTATGCAATGCTTGGAGACTCTGATGAGATTATAATTGGTGAATGGACAATAGCAATTGGTAACCCCTTTGGCTTTCTTATTAAAGATTCAAAACCTACGGTAACAGTTGGAGTTATCTCTGCCATTGACAGAAATTTCCATATATCAGAAAATAATAAGGTTTACAAAAAGATGATTCAAAGTGATGCTGCGATAAATCCAGGAAACAGTGGTGGACCACTTGTTAACATCAATGGCGAAGTGATTGGTATAAATACATTTATATTCACAAAGAGTGGTGGAAGTTTAGGAATAGGGTTTGCAATTCCAGTTAATAGAGTGAAAAGTATCACTCATGAAATTATAAAGTATGGGAAAATCCGTCCAATATGGTTTGGTTTTAAAGTGCAAGATATTACCCCTAAAATTGCTTATAATTTCGGCTTGAAATCATCACAAGGTGTGTTTGTATCATATATTGAAAAAGCTGGACCTGCTGAAGAAGCAGGATTGAAAAGAGGGGATATTATTACTAAAATCAATGAACAAGTAATTGATAATGCTGATGATGCCGAGATTGCAGTTTCTGATGTAAGAGTGGGGCAGGAACTTAAAATTGAAATATTGCGAAATAGAAAGAAAGAAATAAAAACATTACCGATTAGAGAATATAAAGACAGCTCAGGGTCGTTTTTTAAATTATAATACGAAAGCGCTATTAATGAATATTACTCTCGTATAATAATAAATGCAAAATAGGACAGACAATTTAACCCGAAATGTTGGCAAAATTTCCAGCGGTACATTTCTTAGCCGTATTTCTGGACTTTTTCGTGATATTGTTTTAACATATTTTTTGGGTACCACCTGGGTTGCAGATAGCTTCGGAGTAGCTTTTGTTATTCCAAATATGTTAAGGGGACTTTTTGGCGAAGGGGCTCTTGCAGCTGCATTTATACCAATTTACACTGAAATTAAAGAGAGAAAATCTAAAGCAGAAGCAATTCAATTTGCAGTAAATCTCCTTTCAATTTTAGTAATTATCCTTATAATACTTGTTGGAATTGGAATTGTTTTAGCTCCTTTAATAGTTAAAATCATTGCACCAGGATTTGAACTACAAGCAAAGGAATTAACTGCCAAACTGACACAAATTCTTTTCCCATATCTTTTCTTGATTGGTCTAACTTCAGTTATAATAGCTATTTTGAACGCCCATTCTATTTTCTTTCTGCCATCTCTTTCCCCGATAATGCTCAATTTTGGAATTATTATTCCTGTTATTGTTTATGCTCTTGTAACTGAATCCAGTATAGCAGATAAGGCTTATATTTTTTCGCTTGGAGTTTTGTTAGGCGGAATTTGTCAGCTTATTGCTAATTATTCATTGATAAGAAAGATTGGATACAAAACAAAGTTTTATATAAATCTCAAACAGAAAGAGTTGAAAACCGTTTGGAAAAGGATGATTCCTTGCATTGTCGGCTTGGGAATTCGTGAAGTTAATGTTGTTGTTGATACAATTCTTGCATCATTATTGATAACTGGAAGTGTTGCTGCTTTGCAGTATGGAAATAGATTGATGCAATTGCCACTTGGTGTATTTGGTATTGCAATAGGCACAGCAGTCTTGCCACTTTTTTCTAAACATACAGCATTTAATAACATATCAGCATTAAAAAAATCTATTCAAGATGCATTTAATCTGATTCTAATTATTATGCTTCCAATTATTGCATTGATTCTTGTTATAGGCAGAGATATGATTTCTTTTATTTACCTTCATGGAGAATTTGGTGAGAAGGCACTTTTAATGACATTTTATGCACTCGCTTTCTATTCAATAGGCCTGATTTCACATAGTTTGGTTAGGGTATTTGCATCTGCATTTTTCGCTCTAAAGGATACAAAAACACCTGTGAAAATATCAATTATTGCTGTTATTTGTAATATTATTTTAAATGTCATTTTAATGCAACTTTTGCAATTGCGAGGTTTAGCTTTGGCAACTTCTATTGCAGCGACAATTCAGGCGACCATTTTATTCTTAACATTAGAAAAGAAAATTGGTAAAGTTAATATTAAACAAATTTGTATAGATTTTTTTAAAATTGCCTTAATATCATTAATTATTGGAGTTGTTGCATATCATCTTATGCGAATATCAATTTTTGTTGAATTAACTGGTAGTTTATTTTTATTGATTAAAATAATAATTGTTTTAATTATTTCTTTTATAATTTATGTAATTGGTTTGAAAATATTGAAAGTGGAATCTGCAAAGTTGCTTGTTGGAGTTTTAAGGAAAGAGTAGCCAATGAAAAACTTGTAGATGAGAAAAAAATATAAAAGACCTTTTAAAATTTGACATTAATAATGATGGATAATTATTTTGTTATATTAAAGTTTATAAGGTACAAAAAAGGTTATAATTATGCAGAAAAGAGATTTTAAACGGATAAAAAGTGTATTAAATCTCACAACGCTTAAAACTATTTATGAAGATAAAGATGTTAGGGAAGTTATCTTGGATGTCGATGATTTTTTGAAAATGATTAATTTATTAGAAGACTTTGTTATTACTGAAGCTGTAAAAAAACGTCTTTCAAAGAATGAAGAATATATTGCTGAGGAAGAATTTTGGCATCAGATAAATACAAAATAAAATTCCATAAAGCAGTTGTTAAAGATGTAAAAAGATTTTCTTTTAATTTACAACAAAAGATTAGAACCAAACATTTACCAAAAATTATCCAAAATCCTTTTTTCTTTCCTGCTCTTAGGGGGAAATTAAAAAACTATCGGAAATATTCTTTTATTTATAGAAAGACGGATTATCGTATTATTTATAAAGTAGAGCGTGATATCTTAACAGTAATTATTATAATGATAGGTTCCCGAGAAGAATTTTATAAGAGATTAATAAGAAGAATTAAATCAAAGAGGTAATAAGATATTGAAAGTGGAATCTGCAAAGTTGCTAGTACAGATTTTGAAGAAAGATTGAAATTGGGGAAGACAGTAAAATTTACTGAGTGCATAAAAGGTTTTTTTCATAAGATTTAAATTTGCAAAAAAAGATTTCTCCGAGGGATCTCCGCTTAACACATATTATACTGCAACCCGCAGTATATCATGCATCCTATTTTTGAAATTAACATTCATGAAAACATTACCTTATTTGGATACTTTATAATTATTCAATCCTTCTGCCCATTGCATCCATTCTGCCAGGGGAATTGTCATAAATCTCTACAACATAATAAATAACTGCAATATAATCTCTAGGAAATTTCCCGTGAAAATAGCTGTGGATGAGATTGATATATTTCACAACATCCTTCTCATATTCAGTAAGGTTCGGGTCGTCTGGGTGCAATAATCTTACAATTGTTTTGAGCTTATATGATGGAATATCCAAAAATACAATCGTTGAAATCGGATTTGTCATCTGGTTAAGAAATGTCTGGGTTTCAAATTCTGGAGTTGAATATAATTCAAGTGAAACAAGTTTATCTACATCAAACAAAGAATCAACATTTTCATAAAAGTGAATCAAATTCTTCAATTTTTCTGGAAATGGTGCATCAATAGTTTCTTCAAGAAGTTTTATTATTTCTCTAATTTTCTCTTTTTTGGGCAGAAATCCCATTCCTTTAACAGCATTATTTAACTTAAATTTGGAATCCTTTCTTCTAAATCCATAAGAAGCCACAATCCCATTATGAGGTCCTGCCAGTTCTGGTCCTTTTGATGGTTTTCCTTTTGACGCCATCATTTCCTCAATTATTCCTATAGTTTCCAATCTTTTGGAAATATTCCATTCCATAAACTTTTCTGGAAATTTCTGAAGAGAGAACTCCTGCCACTTACCATCTAATTTTGCTTTTATAATGCTGTCTTCTGGTGCTGGTGTGAACACATTGGTCTGGTGAAAATAGCCATCCTTCCAGAAATTAGCAGGAGAATATATTTTCTGGATGGTTTTAGACTGTTCCGCACAGGATAGCAAAAAGATGATACTACAAGCAAGACTTAAACATATTTGTTTCTTCATTTGCATCTGTATCTCCTTTGTATTTTTTATATCAATAGAAAATTGGAATATTATTGTCAAATTTTATAAAAGTGGTAAAGCTTTTTAGGAAGAAAAGATTGACAGAAAGTCAATCAAAAAACTTTTTAATAAGAAAATTCTAAAAAGGTATTAATGATATTCAAAAGAGCAAGTGGTGTTTTACTTCATCCTACTTCCTTGCCCGGAAAGTATGGTATAGGCAATTTTGGAAAAGAAGCATATAATTTCGTTGACTTTCTTGCACAGGCAAATCAGAAACTATGGCAAGTATTACCGCTTAACTTTCCTGGGTCTTGTAATTCACCATATAATCCCCTCTCCGCTTTTGCTGGAAATCCGCTACTAATAAGCCTGGAAAAATTAAAAGCAGAGGGCTATCTTTCTAATACAGATATATCGGGCTCAAATTTACCTGAATTCAAAACCAATAAAGTAGAGTTTGAGAAAGTTATCAAATTCAAAAATAATATCTTAAAGACCGCTTTTTTACATTTTAATATAAAGAAATCTCGGGATGAGAAAATTCGTTTTGCAGAATTCTGCTCAAAAAATAGCTATTGGTTAGAAGACTTTGCCTTATTTGCTGCATTAAGGAATTATTACAAGAAAATTTCATGGAACAAATGGGATAAAGAAATAGTTTTGAGAAAGAAGAACGCAATTGAAAAATGGAAAAATAAACTTGCAAATAAAATATCATTTCATAAATTCGTTCAATATAAATTTGCTCAACAGTGGTTAGAATTGAAATCTTATGCAAATAACAAAAACATAAAGATTATTGGCGACATCCCTATATTTGTTTCTTATGATAGTTCAGATGTATGGGAAAATCAAGATTTATTTTTTTTAGACAAAAATGGTGTTCCCACTATTATTGCAGGGGTGCCTCCAGACTATTTTTCCAAAACCGGTCAGTTATGGGGAAACCCGCTTTACAACTGGGAAAGAATGTTAAAAGATGATTTTAAATGGTGGCAAAAACGTCTGACACATATTTTATCATTATTTGATTATATTCGCATTGACCATTTCATTGGATTTGTTAGATATTGGGCTGTGCCTTATGGAGAGAGAACTGCTGTAAAAGGCGAATGGCGAAAAGGACCTGGTGAAAAATTCTTCTCTGTAATGACAGAAAAACTTGGAGAGTTACCTCTAATCGCTGAAGACCTTGGTGTAGTTACTCTTGAGGTTATCAAATTAAAAGAAAAATTCGGTTTTCCTGGAATGAAAATACTACAGTTTGCTTTCGGAGAAGACAATATACCCCCCCATAAATATGAAGTGAATAATGTTGTATATACAGGCACTCATGATAATGACACAATTCTTGGTTGGTTCAAATATCTTAAAAATTATGAAAAAAAAATCTATAGAAGAGTAAAAAAATATTTGAATTTTGACAAGCAAGATATATGTTGGGATATGATAAAATTGGCTTTCTCAACCCCTTCACATTGGGCAATCATTCCATTACAAGATATTCTGTGTCTTAATTCTAATGCACGAATGAATTTACCCGGAACAACAGAAGGGAATTGGGAATGGAGATATAAAGAAGATATGCTTACCCCTGATATTGCTGAAAAACTTGCAAAACTTACAACTAAGACAAAAAGATAATGCCATCTTTTATTCCAAATACTGATAATGAATTCAATATCAATTTCTTTTCCTTTTACTAAAAAGTTTATTCCGCTGCCATACAGAGAGTTTAATGAAATATGATACTAATCTTGACTAATATCAAATATTCATTATTTTGTGGCAAAAATATAATAAGATAATAAATAATTTGGAGGAGTGATGAAAAGAAAACATTTTATTTTATTCAGCATAATTATATTTCTTCTGCCTTTCTATTCTTTTGCTTTAGATGATAATCCATATAGTTCATGGAAGGCGGAAACACCTGAAATTCAGTTAGATAAAGAAGGAGTAGATGACCAGGTAGGTTTAGGTAGAATTTTTGTTCCTGCAATGTCAAAACCAAAATTAGAACCCGAATATTCAATCTATCAAAATAGTGAATTAATAAGAGATGACTGCCCTACAGGAAAGAGTATTTTTCTTAAACCAGGAGAATATACTCTAAATTTTGGTTCAGCAAATTCAGAAGATATGAAAATTAAAAAAAAGGTTACCATTGATGCAGGTGAAACAAAAATAATATCCCCAACCTGGTCAGGACTAATCGTTAAGATTATAGACCAAAACAGAGATTATCTTAGACAACCTTATGAAATATATGATATTATTGATTATAAAATTAGTGTTGGTATGAAATATAGTGCTGATGAAGATAAACCCGGTGAGGAACAAGAAACCTGGATTTTAGAACCAGGAACTTATAAAATCATTAAATACGGAGAAACCCCCAAAACTTTCACCAACTTTGCTACTATTCAATTATTACCAGTAAAATTATACATTATGACTATTGTTCTTAATAATACAACGAATAATTTTATGGGCGCTGGAATGCTTCCGGAAATGTTTGAAAGTGATAAAGTTCACAAATGGACACATTATACATCAATAAAAGGAAGTTTTCTCTTGAACGCTAATAATTCTGATGATAAAGACCGGACTAAAACAAATATTACATTAAGTGCTAAACCTGAAAATGAACTGAAATACGATATATTTCCACATTATTTTAATTCCCGTCAAACAATAAATCTTGGTTTTACTAAAGAGCAGGACCAGGATTTTAGAATATATTCAAATAGTATTCAGTTACCAAACACTTACATTTACTATTTATTTAAATCATTTGGATTTTATACACGCTTAAGAATTGATTCAAATATTTTCCCCACAAATTACTATTTTGATTCTACACAGGATACAATATGGAAATGTTATGAAGACGGAAGTATCGACACCTTAAGAAATATTGATAAGGTTCAAATTACTACCGTTCTCTACCCCATAAATTTAGAAGAAGGTTTTGGCTTAAATCTTACTCTACTGAACACTAACCGCAGCAATCTTTATATAAAAACTGGACTTGGTATGTCTCAAACCTTAAACAATCATTGTTTTGAACAAGATACTAATGATAATAAAAGATTTAACGAGTTAGAATCTATCTATCTTAATGGTATTGAGGGTAATATCGTTGGAGATTTTCAGATTACAAATGATATAAGTGACTGGTGTGAGTTTTATACATTATATCCATTTGAAAAGGATAGGTCCCAGGTTTATAGATTTGAAAATACTTTAACCTTTAGAATCTCCAGTTATGTTTCTCTTGATTATAAAATTACAATAAAACGGGAAGAACTTCCAGACTGGATTCAACTATACCATAACTTATCTTTAGATATAACCTTTATATCATTCTAAAATGCAATCATTTACATTATCTGACAATAAAATATTCATTGAAAATTCGTTAAATATAAAAAATGCAGAAGAATTACTTGATTTTGTCAACACAAAAACTGCGGACTATAAAAAAGACAAATTGATTATTGACCTTTCAAAATTGGATTCAATAGATAGTGCAGGCGTAGCAACTATTGATCAAATAATAGTAGATTTAAAAAAACAATCAATTAGAATTGAAATAGTCAATGCTTCAAATTCTATATCAAAATCGTTAAAAACTTTTTCTTCATTAGACATAATATCAAAAATATCACAAAAGGAAAAGGATTTAAACTTTCTTGAAAAACTGGGGAATAGTGGATTTATAGCACTTGATAATATTAAACAATTTATCTTATTATCAGCTGATATATTTTACTGGGGATTTTTAGGACTTTTCTCTAAAAAAGGGCAAAGGCGGGGAGAATTTGTCTTACAAAGTAACCTCATCGGTGTAAATGCACTTCCTATAGTCGGTCTGATTTCTTTCCTTGTGGGCTTCATACTTTCTTTACAATCTGCTCAGCAACTCAGACAATTTGGGGCAAATATTTTTGTTGTTGACTTGATAGCCATCTCAATGCTAAGAGAGATGGGACCGCTTATGACTGCAATAATTTTAGCAGGAAGAAGTGGTTCTGCTATTGCATCTGAAATCGCTACAATGAAAATATCTGAAGAGATTGATGCTTTGAAAACTATGGCATTAAATCCAATAAAATATGTAGCTCTTCCGAAAGTATATGCTATGATTGTCGCAACTCCCCTTCTTACAATATTTTCTGATATTATTGGCATTGCGGGTGGGTTTCTTGTGGGAATAACCTTTCTTAAAATCAGCCCCACAGCTTTCATAGATAGGATGGCATCAGTAATTGTTTTCAAAGATATTATTACAAGTATGGTAAAAAGTGTTGTCTTTGCATGGTTAATTTCCCTTGTGGGTATTTACTTTGGACTTCGTGCAAAAGGTGGAGCAGAAGGGGTCGGAAGAGCAACTACCAAATCAGTTGTTACAGCTATATTTATGGTTATTATTGCAGATAGCATTTTAGGTCTGTTATTCTACTAACAGACTCCGGTGAATATAGAAAGAATGATTCATATTATAAACGAGGTCTAACGGTTGTGGTTGCGCAACTCGCTACGTTTTACGGCAATCCCCGCGTCAGCGGGGATATAAGTGCCGCTTACCGTTTTCCGTCAACCGTTTCAAGTTGCGCAACCGTTAAACGATACCCTATCTATTAATAAATTTGGCATTATGCACACCCCTCAATTAATTAGGGTCTCAAAATCAAACAATAAGATATTAGTTAAGATGAAGAAAATAGTTGAAGTTCGGAACTTAACAACTGAATTTGATAGAAAACGGATTTTGAATAAGGTCTCAATGGATGTTCTGGAAAATGAGGTTTTGGTCATTCTGGGTGAAAGTGGCTGTGGTAAAACTACCTTACTTAAACATATTATTGGACTTCATTCCCCAACTTCTGGTTCTGTAAAGATTTTCAATCAGGAAATCATAGGAATGGATGAGGTGGAATTTGAGAAGATTTTAAAAAAAGTAGGTGTGCTTTTTCAGAATGGAGCTCTGCTCAACTCACTAACAATAAGAGAAAATGTAGCAATCCCACTTCGTCAACATACTAATCTATCAGAATCATTAATTCAGCGATTAGTAAGAACCAAATTGCATCTTGTAGAATTGGATGAAGCAATTGATATGTTCCCTTCACAACTTTCTGGTGGAATGTGTAAAAGAGCTGCGCTTGCTCGAGCTATCGCTCTGGACCCGGTAATGCTTTTTTGTGATGAACCAACAGCAGGGCTTGACCCTGTTACTTCTTCAGCAATAGATGACCTGATAAAAAAGCTAAACAACCAATTAAATATGACTGTAATGGTTATAACTCATGAACTTGCAAGTATCCATCGCATTGCAGATAGAGTGGTCTTTTTAGACAAAGGTGAAGTTCTTTTTGGGGGAAGGTTTGAAGAATCTAAAAAGTCCAGAATACCACAAATAAGTAACTTTTTTGAAAAAGGCAACTTTTAATATTTATACAATAGTTCCCTGAAAACTCTATCCAACGAACGCTTCAATGTTTGTGTTTACATCATAGCAACCATAAAAATTATAAGAAACTAAATATAAAAGATAATTATCTACATCAAGCTTTGTATTAAAGCTATGACACGCATTTCGGTTCTTACAACTTTATGCATAAAGAATAAAAACAGAGATACCCCCAAAATTGAGATATAAAATTGAGGAATAGGCGATGTATAAAGCGTTTGTATGTGATTTAAGTTGGAAAATATTATTATCAAAGAAGACCACAAATTTACCCCGTGAGATATTCAAATCATATCTTACATTTTTCTAATAATATAATTATCTAACGGGGTGAATTTGTGGTAACTAAAATCCAAAGATGTATGTAACTGTTTCAATCCCCAATTTCTGTCCCCGATTAAATCGGGGATCGTCAGGAACGGGCTTAATTGGGGATTATCAAAAATGTGAAAAACCGTTGAAACGGTTCATATGAGTAC
>JACNFI010000419.1 GCA_014384665.1 Candidatus Cloacimonadota bacterium | reverse complement strand
ACCTGTGGGGCATAGTGCTGTTATAAACTGGGATATTGTAGCAGAATATGATTATTATGTTAATGGTAATTTTTCAATTATTATTTCCCAGATTCCAGTATATATTTGGTATCCTTGCAATACATGTTCAGATGAAGCAATCTCAACAATATTAGATGGACTCGGAATCTCTTATGAATCCAGCTCTTCTCTTCCAGAGAATACCTCTCTTTATTCATCTATTTTTGTTTTATTAGGAGTATATTATCAAAATCATGTACTTACTGAATCTGAGGGTAATATCCTTGCAGGTTTTCTTGATAATGGAGGAAAGATTTATATGGAAGGGGGTGATACCTGGTATTATGATCCTCAAACCTCTTTTCATTCATATTTTAATATAAATGGAGTTGCTGATGGAACTTCTGATGGTGGTCCTTTTGAAGGAGTAGATGGCACTTTCACAGAGGGAATGTATTTCCAATATTCTGGGGGGAATGCCTGGATAGACCATCTTGCACCAATAGGAAGTGCCTTTACTATATTAAGAGATGGAAATAATAACTATGATGCGGGTGTTGCTTATGATAGTGGAAATTATAAAACAATAGGTTGTTCGTTTGAATTCGGTGGCTTAAATGATGCTGGGTTCCCAAGTACAAAAGAAGAATTGCTTTCTCAATATCTTAACTTTTTTGGTTTGTTTGGTGCTCCTCTGTATTATGACATTTCAGGAAATATTTGTTATTTCCGTCATGATGACCCTGTTCCCAATGTAGAAGTTAGTCTTACAGGAAATAATAATTATTACACCTCTTCAGATGTAAGTGGACTGTACTTATTTGCAGAGATACCTGAAGGTAATTATACATCAACACCCTATAAGGCTGATGACCTTGGTGGATTAAGTGGAATGGATGCTTCCCGAATAGCAAGATATGCGGCTGGTCTTTATTCATTAGACTGTATTGAATTGATAGCTGGAGATGTGTCTATGAATGGCTATATTAGCGGAATGGATGCTTCCAGAGTAGCAAGATATATAGCTGGTTTAATTCTCCAGTTAAATACAAGCGATATTAATTGGGTATTTACACCAGAACCAATTCCTGAATGTGATGATTGGCCCCCGATAGTTTATGAAAATACACGAGAATATTCTCCCCTAGAATCAGACTTAACAGATGAGGATTTCATTGGAATAAGGCTTGGAGATGTATCAGGTAACTGGTCTCCAGACGCGAGAATGCCACTTGCTCAAAAATCTTTGGAATCAACCAAAATAGAAGCAAACATTAATTCTACCTTAAAAATTCCAATCATTATAGATGAAGTAACAGCAATTGAAGGTATTGATATTTGCATTATATTTAATCCAGAGGTATTAAAATTAGTAGAATTAACCCTAAATAAAGGAATTCTTGATAACAAAGATTATGCAGTAGAAACCAATCTTAAAGATGGGAAAATGGTTATTTATGCTCTTAAAGATTTAATCGCAGAAAAAGGAATTGTTGCATTTATACAATTTGATGTAATAGGAGTAGAAGGAAGCAAATCAGAAATCTACTTCACTAAGTTTGATGCTAATGAGACAGAAGTATCAGGAGGATTTAATATAGTAGATTCAAAAGGAAATGAAATAATTACAAAAAGATTAGAAGCAAATGTTGTTGAAACTTTACCTGAGAAATTTGCACTCTATCCAAACTATCCGAATCCGTTTACTTCCAAAACAGTTATTAGATATGATTTACCCGAAGATGCACAGGTTATTATTCAGATTTATAATGTAAGAGGACAGCTTGTAAAAGAACTTGTTAATGGAGTTGAGATAGCAGGTAGAAAACAGATAGAATGGAATACTAAAGGATTGAGTTCAGGTATCTATTTCTATAGATTATCAACTAAGGATAAGACTTTTATCAAGAAGATGATTTTGATGAGATAGTGACATAGGAGAGGGGGAGGATTCGAGTTTTAAGACTTATAGTAAGTCACTATGACTCGAAATAAAACTTCTATCAACCTGTGCTTCCAAAAAGGGAGTTAATCAAGAAAAGCACTTCATTCAATCAATAATGATTGATAATAAATATTCAATTATCACAGGAAAAGACAGGATTAAACTACTGGAAAAGGCTGATGAAATAATCGTCTCATCATGGCCAGAATTTATGCTGCATGACACTATTGCAAACAAGTATTGGGATAACTTGTATAAAATATTTCCAGAATATCAGTTTGTATTAATAAAAAAAGGTTGTGATGACATTTTAGCTGTTGGCAATAGTATACCTCTATCTTGGAATAATGATATCAATGAATTACCTATTGATGGCTGGGATTGGGCTATTGCAAAGGGTTTTACAGACTATGATAAGGGACGGAATTATACAGTATTATGTGCGCTTTCTATTTCTGTTCCACATCACAATCGTGGTAAAGGTTTCAGCTACCAGGTAATTCGGTATATGAAATCTATAGCAAAGGCAAATGGTTTAAAGTCTATGATTGCACCTGTTAGACCAAATCTTAAATGCCATTATCCTTTAATCTCCATAGAGAAATATATCTTATGGCATAATGAAAAAGGATTGTCTTTTGATGCCTGGATTCGTGTTCACGCTGGTTTGGGTGCAAAAATAGTAAAAGTTTGTAAACAATCAATGCGAATCATAGGTTCTGTTTCTGATTGGGAAGACTGGACAAATATGTGCTTTCCTGAAAGTGGAACTTATATTGTGCCAGATGCTCTTGTTCCAATTGAAATAGACCTTAATGCCGATACGGGAACATACATTGAACCAAATGTTTGGATGTGCCATCCAATAAATTAATCTGTATAAAAATTGTGATAGTTAATATAGAAGGATTATGTATTTATTAGTTTGCGAGATGGTAAACCATCTCGCTTAATCGAAAAAACCACCATAAATGGTGCTAATGATTTGAACATACATAATGCTTTAGCATTATTTTTTCGATTTAGCGAGGTTGTTCACATCCTCGCAAACTCTAATAAAGTTTATTTTTGTTGATTATTTGATCTTTATTTTAAGAATGAAATATTCGTCTTATTAGTGTTTACCCCGTTGATAATACTATCTACAGGGTTTGCCTGCTTTATCTTCGTTTATATGAGGTGGATTAAAATTGTAACACGCTTCTCTGAAGCGTCTGTCAGAAGGAGCTCTGCTCCATATTATGAACCAGAGATTCATAATACAGACGGAACAGTCCCCGCGGACGCGGGGATCCGTGTTACAGAGGGAATAGAGTTACCAAGTGCGAAACTTGAGTTAATTAATTATTTTAAGAAAGAAACCTGGTGAAAAAAATAAATATCATAATATCTTTATTGTTATTGGGAGTTAGCCTTATGGCAAATGAAAAGATAATTAAATTACCACAAGCGAACTTTAAGGGAGGAATATCATTAGAAGAGACTCTACAAAAAAGAAGGTCAAGACGCAGATATAGGTCAGAAGCATTATCAAAAAAAGAACTAAGCCAAATTTTATGGTCTGCTCAGGGAATTACAAAAGAACCAATTTTCCGAACAGCACCATCTGCAGGAGCATTATATCCAATTGATATTTATGTTTCTATTATCAATGTAAAGGATGTTGATAGTGGTTTTTATTTGTATATTCCAGTAGAACATCACCTTATAAAAATAGATAGCAATTCTTATAAAGACATAATATATTATTTTGGATATAGACAGGAATGCCTGAAAAATCCTGCACTAATCACTTTAATGGTTGCTGATTACACTAAAATTACACCCAGATATGACGAAAGAGGATATCGTTATACATTTATGGAAGCCGGGCATATCTCACAAAATATTTATCTACAATGTGAAAGTTTAGGATTGGGAACTGTAGCAGTCGGAGCCTATGATGAAGAAAAACTTACAAAATTGTTACCTGTAAAAAATGATGTGATATATATAATGCCAATTGGTAAATTGTTCTAATAAAATCAGCTTTTATAATGACTATAAAAAATATGAAATTATTTTATTATCTATATTATGAAGGGGAGTAGATGCACAGGACTCAAATATATAATAAATAACTTGGTGAACTTTGTCCCGTTATGGCAGGCTTCTCTGCGGTTTACTGCACTATTTAATATAGGATATTACAAAACTTATGGGTATAAAATTTTAATATTTTTTTAAAAAAAATAATATTTTTCTTGACAAGAAAAAATCAAGAGAAATTTTTAATCAAAATTTTTTGAATAAAAGTATAAATGATAGAAATAATCAAAATCAAGAATAATTAATTAAATTAAGTAGGAGGAAGTATGTTCAACAATATGAGGAATCAAAAGGGATTTACTCTTATTGAATTATTAGTAGTAGTTGCTATTGTCGCTATTTTAGCCGCAATCGCTGTTCCAATTTATATGAGTTATGTCAAAAGAGCAAGAGCAACAGAAGCTCAATCTGCAATAGCAGCAATTCGTAGTGCGTATCGTGTATATTATCAAACTTATGGTTCTACGGAAAATTATACTATTGAACTTGCTATGAAGGATGCAAAATTAGGAAAAGCAACTGAAAAGAACTGGGAGATTGAGGTAGTAGGGAATCCACCAAAGAAATATCTTGCAACCTCAACTGCTGAATTTCCTGAAGGTGAAGGCAAACTAGTTTGGTATGATGTTGATGACGCAGAATATCATGGTTATGGAATTGATGAGGAGGAAGAAGAGGAGAAAGTTGTAGAGTAAATCGGAGGTATCTTTTGACAATACAGGAATTATTAAAGTTTGCAGTTGATGCTGAAGCATCAGATCTTCATATCAGTGCCGGTTCAATTCCTATGGTTCGTGTTTACGGACAGATGAAAAAATTGAACCTTCCAAGATATACAGAAGATGAAGTGGAAGAGCTCATTTATAGCACAATGAATGATTCACAGAAGGCAATGTTCAAAGAAAAATTAGAAATTGACTTTTCAACTAAACTTTCTGATGGTATCAGATTTCGTGTTAATGCATTTCATCAAATTAATGGATTAGGTGTCGCTTTCCGTGTAATTCCAAATGAAATTAAAAGCTTTAATGAACTAAACTTACCTGAAATTTTGAGCAGATTGTCAATGAGACAAAGAGGACTCGTCCTTGTAACAGGTCCAACAGGAAGTGGAAAATCTACAACACTTGCAACTATGATTGATTTTATCAATAATCATAGACAATGTCATATTATTACGATAGAAGATCCAATTGAGTTTGTCCATTATAGTAATAATTCGTTGATAAATCAAAGAGAGTTGGGTCATGACACCTGGTCTTTTACTGCTGCCCTTCGTTCTGCACTTCGTGAAGACCCAGATGTAATTCTTGTTGGTGAGATGCGTGATTTAGAAACAGTATCCTTAGCTCTTACTGCTGCCGAGACCGGTCACCTCGTTCTTGCTACTCTACATACAAGCAGTGCCACAAAATCTATTGACAGAATTATTGATATCTTTCCAAAAGAACAACAAGCTCAAATCCGTTCTATGCTCTCAGAATCTTTACAAGCAGTAGTAGCTCAAACATTACTACCTATGAAAGATGAAGATGGTAGAGTTCCAGCATTAGAAATTATGATTGCAAATGTTGCAGTAAGAAACCTTATTCGTGAAGAAAAAACATACCAGATTCCTTCAGTAATTCAAGCAGGCACAAAAGAAGGAATGCAATCTCTAGATCAATCTCTATATAATCATGTTATGAATGGACTTCTTGATAGATTAGTTGCACGGGAAGTTGCAAACAATCCAAAAACATTCGTGTCTAGCGCGGGGTTCTAATGATAAAACATTATTTAACCTCTGAAAAAGGATTTGGTATTATTCAAGCTTTGATAACATTAGTTATTATCTCTGCTGCAATCGCTGGAATTTTTGTAAGTTCATTTTACGCACGAAAAAAGGCAAATGAAAATTATCATTATCGTGCCGCACTTCTTGCTGCAAACGATAAAATTGAACGAATAAAATGTCATAATAGATATACACAAGGTCGTCCGGATATAGAGACAGTACCAAAAATAAACGCTCCTATTATCCTGGACCCAACTGGAAATACAAATTTAAATGAAGATTTTGACATTTACATCTCACCAATACCAACTACAGATTTAGATGTAGCTATATATGCTGTATATGAGGAAATTATTGTAACTGTAACATGGGAGGAACCATCAAAACTATTCTTCAATCCTCAATCAAAAAACACCAAAACTTTAATGCTTCGTGAAGATTATTTTAGAAGATCTGATATAAGTTCTGAATAATGAAAAGAATTAAAGATCAAACCGGTTTTTCCCTAATTGAATTAGTTTCCGGTTTATTACTTGTATCATTAATATTTGTAATTCTTACTTTGTCAGTAATAAATTTTGTAACAACTTATGAAGATGTAAAGCTCTTTACTCAACTTCAGGATGAACTGTTTTCAGCTATTGAAACAATAAGATATGGTTATACTATTGAAGAAACAACTGAAGATGTAGGATTAATAGGATTACTTACAGCTAATAATGTTGAAATAGAAAATTCTGGGAGCCGTATTGTTTTAACGCCTATTGTTTTTGATCCAGGTATTCCTTATTATTCTATATTCTATATAGATGATATGGGACGATTGAAAGCAACAATACAATATGCAGACAAATATCATACAGGAATACAGATTTTCCCGTCTGGCAACAAGATGATAGGAAATCAACCACAATTTAAAATTATAAATCATCATCTTTTTACTGCTGAAAGAACTTTTAAACAGTCCGATGGAAGTGATAAGATTTTCTTACTAGGAATTGAACTTGAAGCCCGGGTTCGTTTCCGTGAAAAAGCAAGAGAACAATCTGTAGAAGATGATATTCGTATAAATACTAGAACTATTCAATATAAAACTTCTGTATTTATTGGAAATGCTGAATTGGAAATTCTGTAGATGATAAAAGCCTTGATAATTGACACTGACTATTATAGTATTATAAATGAAGTTCACCCTTCGCAGTAGCAGTTACTAATGCTACGGAGAACGGGTCTTTGTTTTTTGGGCAAAAAATTTAACCGCAAAGTTCGCAGAGTAGACGCAAAGGACACAAAGATAATAAAATAACTTGGTGAACTTTGTGCCTTCTTTGAGTCCTTTGTGGTTAATTACTATTGCAGCTTTGCTGTATTATGAATTAATGCTAAATGTAAAATTAATAATTAAGATGAAAGTGTTTTTTAAAAAAATAATCATAGGAACTTCAATGAAGGAATTACTTAAAGGTGAAGATGGTGCAATTCTTATGATGGTCGTTGCATTAGTTGTGGTTTTTGTTTCTATCCTATCAACAATTTCTTTAATAGGAATAGTTCAAACTGACCATTTGCAAACGCAATATCAACATGATATGCTTCAAGAAGAAATATTACTGCGAACTGAAGCCCAAAGAACACATTTATGTATAGAATTTAATAAAAATAGACCTCTACCTGATAGAATTATTGAAATTATATCTCCAGAAAGACATACTACTTATCATATTAAAAATTCAAAAGAGATAACTACAATCTCTACTTTTATGGGATATGCAACGGAACAGGTAGTTGCTGTTCATTCTCTTATTACAGGAAAGAGGGCAAAATCTTATATTTCTGCGAACAAATCTCCAATAAAGAGATATTCAGAACGATTACTCAGAAATAAAAGCCTGGCTGAATATCAATATTTTACACATATAGAAGAATCTGAAAATGCCGATGGGGGCGAGGAAGCTGCCAGAGTAAAATTCTATGGGTATGACGAATTATGGGGACCGGTTCATTCCAATGATAATATCTGGATACAATTTGTAGGAGGTTGGCCAACTTTCCATGCAATGGTAACAACTGCAAAGAGGATTATGGATTATGGAACAGGACAACCAGCAGTATATAGTGCACCTATGGATATTATATTTTTAGGTGGTTATGAAGAGGAAGTACCTCCTATTATATTTGAACCTGATGCAAATGATATCCGTAATTATGGTTTAAGACCTTTTATTGGATTAGATGCAGATATTGTTTATGTTAAAATTAATAGAACTTCATTCACCTCAATGTATGGACAGATTGATTTAGTTGAAATAGATACATTTGGTGTTTATAGCTGGTATCCAGCTGATGCAGACCAGGTAAATGCCGTTATTGCTGCTGGTGGTAATTGGTTTGAAGATTCAGACCATATCTGGACGAATCATATTCCTATCTATGATACTACCTGGACAACGGGTCCAGGTGGTAGTGTGAATAATCAATGCGTCTGGGTAGCAGAAGGAGAGGGGCAACTCTGGATAGAAGGAGAAATTTCAGGGAAGCAAACATGGGGTTGTGCTGATACTATTTTCATTGTAAATGATATTACTTATGCAGGAACAACTCCTGGTCAACCTCCAGATGACCCGGATAATCCCAACATTTCAGATTATTTCGGTTTGGTTTCTGAGAAGAAAATTCTTATAAGATATAAACATAGAGACCCATTTCATGAAATGCAAATAGTTGATGAAAATTGTAATAGTATTTACTTATATGGTGCTTTCGCTGCAATAGGTAAAGGAGATGAATCAATATATGGAGAGATGGCTTGTCATTATGACGGTATATTTACATTCCAATATCATCATCCTCATGGTTCCACTCCGAATTTTATCGCTCCAAGTCCATATATTTCAGAAGAGTTTACTATTATTCTTTTAGATTCAGGTGGAGATGGTTGGGATGATGCATCATTAGATGTAATAGTGGATGGTGATATCGTATTGGATGATATCACATGTTATTCAAGTCAAAGTACATATCATTTCACTGTTGATAATGGAGATGTCATACAAACTGTATATACTCCCGGGGGACATGAGGATGAACACATATATGAAATTTATGACCAAAATGGAGAATTAGTTGCTTCAGATGGTCCTTTTCCTGGCCCAGGTATAATGTATCAAGCATTACTCCCACCACAAGAAGATACTCTTTATACTTATATAGACTTTCACAAATTTATTTATCCATTAGGTCTATCTTTACCACCTGAAATACAGGAATTTGAATTACATGGGGGAGATCCACGTCCAACTCCATATTACATGTGTGGTTATCCTTATGAGTCAAATGCTTATCTATTTTCTTATCCCAATAATGGTCCGGGATATGTATATCCTTATGGAACAGATTGGCCATGGTATAATCCTATTTGGCCCGAATCTGCTGCTGATATTTATAACGATTGTGAAAGAGGTTTTATTCATATGTTTGGTGCAATTGCACAGAGAAGACGAGGCTTTGTTCATCGCTCAGGAAGTGACGACTATAATCATCCACAAGGACTTTCAAGCCCGAGTCCCTGGGAAATAGATATTTATCGTTATGATGGTGACCATCCCAGCACTGGTTATAATAAAGATTATCATTTTGATGACAGATTTTTAGTTGTTCAACCTCCTTGTTATCCACAAGTTTATCAAGGGTGGGGAGAATGTATTCTTACTGCGTTTGATAAAAGAGCATGGTTTTTAAAAATTCCTCCAGAGTAAATAAACTTTGTTAGGCAAAGTATGAAAGCGTTTTTTAAAAAAATAATCATCGGAACTTCAATGAAGGAATTACTTAAAAGTGAAGAAGGTGCAATTCTTATGATGGTTGTTGCATTAGTTGTGGTTTTTGTTTCTATCCTATCAACGATTTCTTTGATAGGAGTAGTTCAAACTGACCATTTGCAAACGCAATATCAACACGATATGCTTCAAGAAGAAATACTACTGCGAACTGAAGCCCAAAGAACACATCTATGTATAGAATTTAATAAAAATAGACCTTTACCCGATAGAATTATTGAAATTATATCTCCAGAAAGACATACTACTTATCATATTAAGAATACAAAAGAGATAACTACAATCTCAACTTTTATGGGATATGCAACAGAACAGGTAGTTGCTGTTCATTCTCTTATTACAGGAAAGAGGGCAAAATCTTATATTTCTGCGAACAAATCTCCAATAAAAAGATATTCAGAACGATTACTCAGAAATAAAAGCCTTGCTGAATATCAATATTTTACACATATAGAAGAATCTGAAAATGCTGATGGTGGTCCTGCCGCTGCTATGGTTAGATTTTATGGTTTAGATGAGTTATTTGGTCCCGTTCATTCTAATGATAATATATGGATTCGTAATCTTTATGGATGGCCAACTTTCCATGCAATGGTAACAACTGCTGGTCGTATTATGGATTATTCAACTGGACAACCAGCAATATATAGTGCACCAATGGGAACAATATTTTTAGGAGGTTTTGAAGAGGAAGTACCTCCTATTATATTTGACCCTGATGCAAATGATCTACGTAATTATGGATTAAGACCTTTTCAGGGTATAGATGCAGATATTGTTTATGTTAAAATTAATGGAACTTCATTCTCCTCAATGTATGGAGAGATTGATTTAGTTGCAATAGACACTTTTGGTGTTTATAGTTGGTATCCAATGAATGCAGCTCAGGCAAATGCAAAAGCGTTAGCTGGTGACAATTGGTTTGAAGAGTCAGACCATATCTGGACAAATCATATTCCTATCTATGATACTACATGGACAACGGGTCCAGGTGGTGTTGTGAATAATCAATGCGTCTGGGTAGCAGAAGGAGAGGGGCAGCTCTGGATAGAAGGAGAAATTTCAGGGAAGCAAACATGGGGTTGTGCTGATACTA
>JACNFI010000418.1 GCA_014384665.1 Candidatus Cloacimonadota bacterium | reverse complement strand
AGGTATTGTTGAAAAGTAAAAAATATTTACAATAAAGAGCAATAATACAAAGCGCGGTAAAACGCAAAATAATAATTGATTTAACCGCGAATTCACCCCGTTAGATAGTCACAATATTCTATTTTTACATTTTTCCCAAAAACAATTATCTAACGGGGTAGACGCGAATTTACCCCGTTAGATATTCAGTTTTTATTTCTATCTCGACCCTTATAATAAAATTATCTAACGGGGTGGACACTAATTTTTTTTTCTTAATTAGCGAAAATTAGCGTTCATTAGCGGTTGGCAGTAAAAAGTTATAATTTCTTGCTCAGAAAAACAAAGATTTTATTTATAATACATAATTTTTTATTTTTTATCCCTGTCACTTTTGATAAATTTATTAATATAATTTTAATGGAAAATTGAAATGAAGTGTAAGATATTATGTGTCATCGTATTATTTTTATTTTTTTTTAATATCATTAAAGCTGCTGAAAGTTCAAGATATTTTGAAAACAAAACCTCTTCAAGGGAGTTGTCTTATAAAATAGATATTCCTTTAATCTTTTCTGCAATTGGTTTAGATTTATCTGCAAATGCTTATAAAAATAGCATAAAGGGACTTTCAGAAAAGCAAATTCAAAATTTAAACAAAAATGATATTTTTTATTTAGATAGATTCGCAATAGATTTGTATAATTCAAATCTCAATCAAGTAAGTGATTATACAACTTATTCTAATCTCACAATCCCAATAATTATCTCTTTTCTTGTTGATAAAGAAAATTTTTTATCAGATATGGCTATTTATGGAGAGACAATATATCTGCAATTGGGATTTGTCAAATGGTGTAAGTTTTTGACTAAAAGAAACCGACCATATACTTACAATGCTACAATTCCTAATTATGAAAAGGAAACTCGTGATGCAAGATTTTCTTTTGTCTCTTTGCATACTTCTACTGCTTTTTGCTCTGCAGTTTTTATTTCATCTATTTATAAAGAGAAAGGTGGAAAGAATCCCACATTATTTTGTGTAGCAAATTTATCTTTAGCCACAGTAACAGGCATTTTACGCATTGCAAGTGGAGAGCATTTTCTAACAGATATAATAGGGGGTGCGATTATAGGTTCTGCAATTGGTTATTTTATTCCGAGATTACATCCAGTTAGAGGGAAAGGAAATAGAATAACTATAAATTTTACAGGAAAAGCTCTGTTTTTCTCTATTAAGGTTTAGATTTTGTGAATCCTGAGAAAAATTTTCAAAAGTAATTAAAGAATTATCGCCCCTTTTCTTAAAACTTTAATTTTTTTGTTGACTACTTTTACAATCGTAGATGGCACTTCTGTAAATTTATGTATCTTATCAATTACAATTCCATTAACCTGATTTTCAAAATTATTTATAATATTATTTATATGAAGACTTTCCTTTTCGCCAGAAATATTAACACTTGAACTTATTATAGGAATTCGCACTTCATTTATTATTTCTCGTGTAATAATATTTCCCACGAACCTAACAGCAATAGTATTATCTTTACATATTGAAGTTTCCCAATATTTTTTTTTTGCATCAAATATAATAGTTAAAGGTCCTGGCCAATATTTTTCTATAAGCGTCTTTTCAATATTTGAAATTTCTTTAACCAAAAGGTTAATTTGTGATAAATCTCCAATTAGAACAATAAAACCCTCTTTTTCTTTTCTCTTTTTTATTACCTCTATTCTTGTGATTGTATCTTCCTTAGTAATAATTGCACCAAACCCATATAGATTTTCAGTTGGATGGATTAGGATTTTTCCTTGCCTTAAAATATTAGCTGCTTGTTTGATTTTTTTCTTTTCAATTTTATCTTCGAAGATAATCTGTTTCATTATATAGATACCTTTGGTTATCACTTATTGATAATTGAAAATCCAACAATCCATCCATTCATTCATCTTTTAAATAATCAAGTGGATTGACTACCTTGCCTGATTTTCTCATCTCAAAGTAAAGACAATCATTATCAAGCAGTGGGCAATACCCGGAATATGCAATTACTTGTCCTTGTCCAACCCTTTCTCCTTTATGAACAACCAACTTCTTATTATACCCATAAAGGCTGTAAAATCCATTTTGATGGTCAATTATTACTAAATTTCCTTTGTTTTCAAACCAACCAGAATAAGCAACTATGCCTGAGGTAATACATTTTACAGGTGTGTATGAATCCACCTGAATGTATATGCCCTTACTTTTAATTGAAGTTTTTGAGTTATTGGTACTTATTATACCAAATTTTCTAAGTAAGTTGCCAGTAACGGGCCAGATTATATCCTGTTCAAATTTAAAACTATACTCTCTACCAAATTTTTCTGCTTCTTTCTGTTTAATAAAATCCTCTAAGGAAATAATGCCACACTTCAAATTATTTATTCGTTCTTGATATTCATTTTCTATACTTACAATGAGATTTAGTTCCTGTTTTACAGAATTCTTTTGAGAAATCTTATTTTCGTAGTTTTTATTGTTATATTTAATTTCCTGTTTGAGAATCTTTATATTATTTTCTTTTTCATTTTTTATCTTTTTTTGCTCTACATCATTATAATGTAAGCTATCAATGTTTGATAATACGCAATTTGCACAAATTTGAAGATTTGAAATGTTTGCATTTATTAAGGGATTGTAATTTAGATAACGAGTTTTTATAAAAAGGTGATTAATATTTTCTATTAATTTATCAAGTAAACCTCGGTTTTCTTTGATATTTATTTCATTTTGATAAATTAGAAAATGACTGGTATTAAGTTCTTGTTCATTTGTTAGTTTTTTATTATTTAGTTCATAAAGAGTTTCTTGCAAACTATTGATTTTCTTTGTTAGATTATAAATGGTGCTTTTCTGAATCTTTTTATCTTCATTTAATTTTTGAATCTTCATTTGTGTAGAATCAATCTCTTGTTCCAATTCAGATATACGGTTTTGTGTTGTTTGTATGATATCCGTCCACCCAACTTTTAGACATACGAGAATAAATACAATAATTAAAATATATTTCATAAAAACAAAATGATAAATTGAATTATTTCTGTCAAAAAATATAAAAATCTTGACATAAAATAATTGTAATAATAAAGAATAAATATTATAAATAACATATTCATTCATAGGAGGAAAGATGAAAAAAATAGTTATTTTAATAGTATTAATTGGTGTTTTTACACAATTATTTGGAAATGAAAATTTTCAATATGAAAGAATTAACGATATTGTAATTGTCAATTATGAGAATGAAAATCCCGTGCCAGGTTTGGATAAAAAAGAGATAGAAAAGATAATAGCAGTTCCTTGTGATGAGGTTGAAATTGTTGTGAACAGTTGCGAGGTATCGCTTTATTCTAAAGATGGTGATTTCTTAGAAAATACAATTGTCAATGGTGACAATCATGTTGAAATTATTAAGGGTTTTGTAATGCGAGAATTGAAGGCACATCAAGTGAAAATAAAACTTATTGATGAAAACGAAGAAAATATTTCTGTCTTGAAATGTCTGAATTTTGCACTTGCCCCCCAAAGTCCTATTGTAATACCAGATAAACTATCCCAGGCTTTTTTACCAATTTATCGTTTCTTAGTAGATAATTTTGATAGTTCCTATCTTGCTAATTTAGAGATAATTCCATCAAAGATGTTAATCATAGGTCCTAATAATACGGTTGTAGATATTTTATCTCCCTTCATTGATTGGAAAGAAGCAAAAGGGATTTCAACTGTAGTTGCGACTCTTGATGAAATAGGATATACAAGTACTGAGATAAAAATTTATATTCAAGATGCTTATGATAATTGGGAAGAACCACCAGATTATCTACTTTTATTGGGGGATGTGAATGGTTGTTTATATATTCCTTCGTTTTATATTAGTTCTGATAACGATGTTACTGACCATCCATATACATTATTAGAAGGTGATGACTATTTTCCAGAAATGTTGGTCGGACGAATTTCATTTGATTCATATTATGAATTGAGTACTGCTCTTAATAAAATATTAGCTTATGAAAAGAATCCATATATTGATGACCCTGACTGGTTCACCAGAGCTCTTTTAGTTGCAGGAAATTATAGTCCTACTCCACCAATTCCAATAACACCTACTCAGGTTTCCCTTTGGTTAAGAGAGAAAATGCTAAGCTATGGTTATACCCAGGTAGATACAGTATTCTATCCTCCAACATATCCAGGCACTTCTGAAATAACTAATGCAATTATTAATGGAGTTGGGTTTGTTAGCTACCGCGGCTGGGGTGATTCAAATGGTTGGCATTATCCTTATTTCCATATAGAAAATATACCGATAGAAAATGGAATGCTTTTGCCTATTGTTACTTCTTTTGTTTGTAATACAGGTGATTTTGCAAATTCTGTTGACCCCTGCTTTGGGGAAAAATGGTTATTAGTTGGAGGTCCCACAACATGCGGCGGTGCTGTAGCATTCGTTGGTCCTTCTGATTTACATACCAGTACAAAATATAACAACTCAATTTTTTCAGGATTTTATTATGGTGTATTAGATGAAGATATTTTTTCTCTGGGTTCTGCTGTTTTAAGAGGTAAGATTGAGATATTCAATAATTTTCCACTAAGCCAGGAACTGGGCGAGGATGTAGAATTCTACTTTCATGTTTATAATATTTTAGGAGACCCTTCTCTTTCAATGTGGACAAAAATTCCTGAGGAGATAATCTGTAATATACCGGATGAGGTTAGTCTGGGAACAAACAATATTGAAATTAATTGCTCAAATCTGAGTGAAGGAATTGTAACTGCTCGGAAAGGTGAAGAGTTTTACAATGTTGAAGTAATTGATAATGGATATGCTGTGCTATATTTAAACCCAGAAACAGAGGGAGAGATTGAAGTAACAATCACCTCACCAAATTATTTACCTTACTTTGATACAATCAATGTGGTTTCAGAATCAATAGATATTGGACTATATGATTATCAGATTGATGGAGAAATAATTTCAGGTGAGAATGTAACTATTTCAATCTCATTAAAAAATTATGGTTCTCAAACTGCAGAAGGAGTTTCTGCAGATTTGAATACTGATAATCCTTATGTTAATATGCTTTCTGGAACTGCAAATTTTGGCAACTTCAGTCCAGGAGATATTATTACTCGGGATTATCAATTTGAGGTTTTACCCAACTGTCCTGATAACGAGGTTTTGGAGTTCAGTCTTGAAATCTCCGATGGAAGCACAGCAAAATTTGAATTAATTGCAAGTTCTTTATTTTTTGAATTATTGGATGTAATAGTAAATGATGCGAATGGTATCTTGGAACCTGGTGAGGAGAGAGAAATTACTGTCTCTATTCAAAATATTGGTTTAGTAAATGCAATAAATCTTTCAGGAACTCTTAATTCTTCAAGTGATGCTGTTGTAGTAACTGCCCCAACAGGTAACTTTGGAAATATTTCAATTAATGATTCTGGCAATGCAAACTTTACTGTTTATGCTCAATCTGATTGTTATATAGGAAGAAATGTGCCATTCACTATCTTATTGACAGATGAGAGTGGAAGAGTATCAAGTATTGGATTTTCTCTTGAAGTTGGTTTGGTTGACAACACCGCTCCGACTGGTCCAGACAATTTTGGCTATTTCGCTTATGATAACTATGATACTAATTATAGTGAATGCCCAACTTATAACTGGCATGAAGTTGACCCGGAACAAGGTGGAGATGGTGAAGTTATCTTAATGGCTGATGATGTCTCCGAAATTATTGGTTTACCATTTGAGTTCAAATATTATGGTGAGGTTTTTGATAGTATTACAATCTGTTCAAATGGATGGATTTCTTTTGAGACCACCTGGATGGCGAATTTCCGTAATTGGAATATTCCATCAGCATTAGGTCCTTATGCAATGGTTACTCCATATTGGGATGATTTGATTGGTGCTGACGAAGAACCCATGAGAGTCTGTTATTATTACAATCAAATTGACGATATTTTTATAATTGAGTGGAACAGTTGTGTAAATAATTATGATGAAGTATCAGTAGAAAAGTTTGAGATTATTTTGTTTGACCCCTCAGTATATGTAACAACTGATGGGAATGGTGAGATTCAATTTAATTATCACACTGTGGACAATCCAGATGCAAATAATAATTATGCAACTGTAGGTATTGAGAATTTAGACCAATCTGATGGATTACTCTATACTTATGCTGATATTTATCCGCAAAGTGCTACTCCTTTACAAAATAATCTTGCAATTAAATTTACAACAGACCCTCCAGATAACTATGTTGGAGTGGATGAAGGAATTAATCAATTGAAAGATTTTATCTTATTTCAAAACCATCCTAATCCCTTTAGCACTTCAACTACAATTTCTTTTTCAGCCACGGATTTACACGGATTTACGCAGATAAATATTTATAACATAAAAGGACAAAAGATCAAAACCTTTTCAAATCTCCAAATCAACAAATCTCCAAATCAACAAATTATCTGGGATAGAAAAGATGAGAATGCTCAACTCTTGCCCAATGGAATTTACTTTTATAAACTTCAAATTGGAGATTTTGTTGACATAAAGAAGATGGTTCTTCTTCGTTAAAACTTCGTAGAATAAATTCTGCTCCGTTAATACTAATAAAATTTTCAAATTATTATAATTATGGCAAGCAGAGAAAGTAATTAAGATTATTACTTTTTAATGTTTCAACTTAGTTGTTTTTATGAAAATATATTTAGATAATTGTTGTTTTAATCGTCCATTTGATGATCAAAGCCAGATCCGAATACGACTTGAAACAGAAGCCAAGCTTCATATTTAGAAGAAAATATTAGATAAACAAATTGAGTTAGTATGGTCGTATATTTTGGATTATGAAAATGAATTTAATCCTTTTGAAGAGAGAAAAAGTGTTATACGAAGATGGAAAAATCATGCTAATTTGAATATAACTGAAACAAAAGAAATCATAGATAAAGCAAAGCAATTATTAAAGTATGGAATTAAAAGTAAAGATGCTCTTCATCTATCTTGTGCAGTATGTAACAATTGTGATTACTTTATTACAACAGACGATTTTTTAATTCAAAACTTATTAAATTATGAAGAAATAAAAGTAATAAATCCATTAAATTTTTTATCAATAATGGAGAATTAGTTATGCTAACTGATACAGAAATTAAAATAAATGGTTATAAAGTACTCGTTGAGGCTTTGGGAGAGATTTTAGCAGAAAAATTTATTTCATTAACGATTCGTGAACCTTTTGATTATACAAAGTGGCAAAAAGGTTTATGGGTAGATCGAACCATAGAAGAATTAAGTAATTCTGCAATGAAAAATATTAAAAAATTTGAATAAGATTGTTCGTAGTTATTTTTCATATCTCCAAACCATATAGCATAAATAATAGTTAAAGTCTATGAGTTTTTATCATAGTTAAGACTATGGATGATTTCAAAAGGAAATAAGTAACAAATGTCGTGTGTCTTGAGTTTATCCCAATCAAAAATCAAATTTACCTTACATTTTTCTAACGAATTAAATTTACTTTTATAAACTTCAAATTGGAGATTTTATTGACATAAAAAAAATGGTTCTGCTCTGCTGATTATATATTTTTGTGAATTTTTATATGTTTTTGCTTGCCCAGTTAAATGCGACCTGTCCCGTCCAGATTTATCGGGGTTGGGCGCGATTTTAACAAGGTGGTTTATTAATTTATCCCCGCAATAGGGGATTTGGAGGAGGATTTTGTGAAAGATTTTACGGAACTTGCTTTAGATATCGCTATCTCTTGCGGTGCATCTTATGCAGACATACGAATTATTGATTCAAAAGCACAAACAATTTGCGTGAAAAATGGAGAGATTGAAACTCTGAATAACAGCACTTCACTTGGATTTGGAATAAGAGTTATAGCAAACGGTTCTTGGGGATTTGCTTCAAGTTCAATTATGAATAAGAATGAAATCAAGAAGACAGCAACGTTGGCTGTCAAAATTGCAAAGGCATCTGCAACTTTACGTAAGGACGGAGTTCGCCTTGCCCCAGAACCTGTTCATAACGATATCTGGACATCTCCATATCTGATAAATCCATTTGATGTTCCTATTGAAAAGAAGCTGGATTTGTTGTATCAGATTGATGAAATTTTACGCAAAGATAAGCGCATTAAAGTTGCTGAAGGAAGAATGAGTTTTTGGAATGAACATCAATGGCTCGCAACTTCTGAAGGAACATTTATAGAGCAAAATCTTCTTAGAAGCGGCGCAGGATATTCCGCTACTGCTGTAAAAGGAAAAGAGGTGCAAATACGCTCATATCCTGAATCTCACGGCGGACAGCATACTCAAATGGGATATGAATTTATTCTTGCGACTCCATTATTAGAAAATGCAGAAAGAGTTAGAGAAGAAGCTATTGCATTGCTCTCTGCTCCAGATTGTCCAATAGGGGAGAAAGACCTTATTATTGGTGGTGGCCAACTCGCATTGCAGATTCACGAATCAATCAGTCATCCATCTGAACTGGATAGAGTGCTTGGAATGGAAGCAAATTATGCTGGAAGAAGTTTCATCACAATGGATTTGTATAAGAATTATCATTATGGCTCACCAATTGTGAATGTCGTGGCAGATGCAACAGTTCCAACAGGACTCGCAACTTTTGGCTATGATGATGATGGAGTTAGAGCTCAAAGATACCACATTATTCAGAATGGACTTTATCAGATGTATCTAACGAATCGTGAACTTGCTCATGTTATTGATGACAAAAGAAGTCGCGGGTGCAATCGTGCAGACGGATATGATAACATTCCAATGATTAGAATGATAAATATTTCTTTGATGCCAGTTGAAGGTTCTCTGGATGCTCTGATTGCAGACACAAAAGATGGGCTTTTTGTTGAATGCAACAAAACCTGGAGCATTGACCAGCGAAGATTGAATTTTCAATTCACAACAGAAATTGGGTGGGAAATCAAAAATAGCAAAAAGACGAGAATGGTGAAAAATGCTACATATCAAGGCATTACACCAAAATTTTGGCAAAGTTGCGATGCAATCTGTGGAAGGAACGAATGGCAATTATGGGGAGTTCCAAATTGTGGCAAAGGACAACCAAGCCAGAGAGCAGAAATGTCTCACGGCGCTGCACCGGCAAGATTCAGAAAAGTTACAATTGGAGTTAAGAAATAAATGCTTCGCTGTCATAATTGGGCTAAAGCCCGTCATAAATTGTCAGAACGCTTCGCTGTCAAATGGTCAAAACACTACGCTGTCAAAACGCTACGCTGTCATAAGCACCTTCGGTGCGTCATTAAGTCATTTGACTAATTTATGACGAGCCGAAGGCTCATTTGACGCTCCGAAGGAGCATATGACTATCTTTGACGAGCCGAAGGCTCATTTGACATTTTGACTATTTATGACTCTTTATATGACTCTTTGAAGGAATAAAACTATGGAGAAATTGTATGAAAGTATTTCAAAAATTTTTGATAGTCATAATTATAATAATTCTGTCTAGCTGCAGTTATCTTGGAATTTATACACTTAAAACTGTAACCGAAAATATACCCGAGAAATATAGAAAACAGGTAATTGAAACAATTGAATCTTCGGGAAAAAATAAAAAGGAACTAAAAAAGGTTTTATATCATTATAAAGATAATCCCCAAAAACTGGAAGCGGCTTCTTTTCTTATTGCAAATATGCAAGGTCATAAATATGTGGAAGTAGGAATTTTTGACTCACTTGATAATCAAATTGTATACGATGTTCTGGATTATGATAATTACCATCAGATTATTGACTATCTGGATTCTCTGGAAGTAGAAATAGGTGAATTGCATTGGGATAAAGTGATGGAAGAGAAGGATATAGAAACTGTTTCATCGGATTATCTGATAAGACATATTGACCTTGCTTATGACGCATATAACACTTTATCGTGGGCAAAAAATCTTGGTTGGAAAACTTTTATGGAGTTTGTGCTTCCGTATCGTGGCTCATCTGAGCCGATTTCTGATTGGAGAACTTTTTTCTGGGAAGATTTCGCATCTTTCCGCGATTCTACTGATGACCCGATAGAACTGGCAACAATAATAAACAAAAAATGCAGAGAGATGTTCACATTCAAAGATGTTTATTATCTTCATCCAACAGATTTGGGTTTGGAAGAGATGCTGGAAACTGGACTTGGCAGATGCGAAGATATGACAAATTTTACGATTTATGCAATGAGAGCAAACGGACTTGCCGTAACAAGTGATTATACACCATATTGGCCCAATAGTTCAAATAACCACGCTTGGAATGTACTTATCCTATCTGAAGATAAAGCCATTCCTTTTATGGGAGCAGAAGCGGATCCGGGAAAATATTCAATTAGAAAAGAAGTTGCAAAAGTGTATAGAAAACTGTTTTTTGAAGAAGATGAAACTCTTGCAAGTAAATTAAATGAAGATGAAAAAGCTCCTGCCTGGCTTAGTGGAAAAAATTACAGAGATGTTACAGACCAATATACAGAAACCACAGATGTAAGGATTGACAGTTTGAATTCTGAGAAAAGATTCGCTTATCTTTCCATTTTCAATTCAAATAAGTGGAAGGCAATTCATTGGGCAGAAATTGATTCTACTGGCAATGCAGTTTTCACAAAAATGGGAGATAATATTATTTACTTGCCAATGTATTTTGTTGAAAGTGATACTTTAAAAGATAAAGATGATAAACCTA
>JACNFI010000417.1 GCA_014384665.1 Candidatus Cloacimonadota bacterium | reverse complement strand
AATTTTTTTTCATATTTTTTTCTTTTTTTCCTATCTTATAAATTAACATTTTTTATTAAACTTTACCTATCATAAGACATTAACATATTTGAGATTAAATCCATCCTATTTATGACATTAGCAATAGTATAAATACCTAATTTTGACATTAACATTTAAAATAAACCTATTTTATCTAAGAGGATCTGCCTTCGGCATGAAAAGTTTACATATTTAATAAAAAACCGCATAGACATAATCCTCCAGTCCCTATTTATCAGGACGCCCCTATATAGTGGAGAGATGTTGGATAGGAACGAGATGCTCCTTTACTGTATAGATGCTATGATATTGAATAGCTTTACGCACTGCTCTTTCCAGCGCATAAATATCAAATGGCTTTTCAAAATATTCAACTACACCAAGTTGCCTGCCTATTCTTCTAACATCTTCTGTTATTATACCGCTCATTATAATAGCTGGGCTTGTATTTGACTCTTTTCTGACATCTTTTAGAAAGTTCATTCCATTACCATCAGGCAGTTTCAAATCAATTAAGAAAAGGTCAATCTCAGAACTATTCCCGTTATAAATACTTATCGCTTCTTTTAATGAGCCACCACCAAGGGAATCCATTCCATTTTCTTGGAGGAATTCCATAATACAATTTCTAAAATCAGTATTATCTTCAATGATTAATATTTTATGTTTCATTCTTTTCTTTAAACTCGACTCGGGTTCATTGAACTTTTTCACAAATAAAAAAAGGACGCTACTTTCGTTACGTCCTGTTCAGAGGTATCACTACATCCAATCTCCAAGGCATAAGAAAGTGCGTCCGTATTGGACACATTCTTTCTATTTGCTCCAGGGATTCAAAAGATTGGCGATTTTCTGAACAGAACAAATCAAAAAATGCTATAAGATTTTTATTTTAATTAAGTTATCTAAGTCATTGTTTTCTCCATAATAAAAAAAGGACGCTACTTGCTTTCTGTCCTGTTCAGAGGTATCGCCATACCTAATCCCCAAGACAAAAGAAAGTGCGTCCGTATTGGACGCATTCTTTCTATTTGCTCCAGGGATTCACAAAATTGGCGATTTTCTGAACAGAACAAATCAAAAAAATGCTAAAGATTTCTATTTTTTACTTTAATTTAGTCAGCTAGGTCATTGTCTTCTCCATTTATATCTTTATATAAATAAATCCTTTGAAAGCAATTAATATCTTTCAATTTTTTGTGCATCATTTTTATTTTTGTCAAAAAAAACCCTTCAAAATTTCCTTGTCAAGTTTTTTTTTATTTTTTTTTATTTATACCCCCAAAATTTTCAAATAAATTGTTTTATTTTAATAAAAAAAGAAAATAATGTGAGGAAACCCACGTCCCCAATTAAGCCCGTTCCTGGTCACCGAGATTCCCAATTAAATTGGGAACGGGAAGCTCAGGAATTGGGGGTTGAAACAGTTACAAAAATTCTTTGGATTTTAGTTACCACAAATAATCAGTCAGTAGACGGAGTAAACATTTGTCCAAAGGATCTACCTTCGGGATGATGGGTTTCTTTCGTAAACAAATTTTCCACCTTAAATCTTCTATAACTCCTTTATCTGTAAAAAACTACTGAATTCTATATTAAATTTTTGGGGGTATCCCTGTTTAGAATGTAAGAAGAGTTTCAGTCCTTATGCCAGTAGCTCTCAAGATGCCAATAAACACTAAATGGAAACATCACATATTTCGCTTTAATTGGAAGCCGTAACTCATCGTCAGAAAACCAAAGAATCAGATGGTGTTTCTCATTAACAAGATTGTTTGTCAAAATATCTGTGCGAGAAGAATTGTTTTTTGAAATTTGCTTAAATTCAACAAAATATTTCAAGGTTTTATATTCCTTTTCTGAAAAATCTAAAATATCTCTCCCTAAATATGAAAATTTCACTTTCCAAATATTGCAATTTGCGAAACAAAAAAGCGAACAATCAGTTTTCTGCCCAGCAAATCTGATATGAAAAAGGGCTGAAAAAATGTCATAAATTTCATTGAAATCCGCAACTGGACTTATAGTTTTTTCAGTTCCTTTGAGTAAATCTTTGATTATTACAGATGAATTTTTTGAATTGAAAAGAATCAGTTTTTTCTCTTTGAAATCTCCTTGCAAAATGTTTTTCTCATATTTTTTAGGAAGGAAATCATTTTCACAAACAGATAAATATTGATTATCAATTTTGTAAAATGCGGTAACTATACTTCTTGAAGAAGCGTTTACAGAAATATTTTGTATTGAATCTATTTTTGTCAAACTTATCTCTGCACTGGACATTGGTAAAGATAGGTAAGTAATATTCACTTTAAACTTTTCCACAACTTCAGATATACAATCTTGAAACAGAAAAAGGGGAAGAATTATACTCAATAGATGTATAAAAAGTTTATATTTCAAATTCATTAAACATTAGGCACTTAAAAAATAAAACTTACCAACAAGTTGTCGTGAAATTTTTCAATTAAATGACAAATATCAAATATCTAATTTCTAATAAAATTTCAAATTTACCCCGTTAGATAATTTTGTTAGGTGAAAAATTTAAAATATGACAAAATGAATATCTAACGGGGTGAACTATAAATAAAAAAATGGATACTGAAAAATCTTACCTGCCTGAGGTATACAGGCTTGATAAGCAGCTGAGTTGTGATGAATTATGAACGATTAGACATTTGAGCTTTGGCATTTTATTTGACATTAGAAATTAGGATTTTGTAATTATTAGTCTTATTATAGATTAATATTTTCCTCTTTGGTTCTGCCTGCCCTGTTAAATTTTCTTTTCTATTTAACTGGGGGCTTGTCCAGGTTAGGATTTCAGGCAACATTTTTTAGTTAAAGTTGAATTTTTTATGAATCAGAACCTTTCAAAATTTTGAGATTCACTGAATCTATCCGTTGCCCATCTAATTTTTCTATTGAGAATCTAAATTTTTCGTTGAAAAGTTTAATCTCTCCCTGTTGTGGAATTTCACCAAAAAGGTCGTAAATAAATCCGGAAAAAGTATCAAATCTATCATCAATTTCCAATCCAAACTTCTCGTTGAGTTCATCAATATCAGCCAAACCACTTAATAGATATTCATTATTATTGATTTTTTTTATATCAATTTTTTCTACATCTGTTTCATCTAATATCTCACCAACAATTTCCTCTAAAACATCTTCAAGAGTAACAAGTCCAGAAGTTCCCCCATATTCATCCACTACAACAGTCATATGGATTTTATTTTTACGGAAATAACTGAGCAGATAACTTAACTTCATATTTTCTGGGATAAAATAACAACTTCGTATAATATTTTTTATTCTCATTTTTGACATAGGTTTGATAGAAGTTGACTGGCCTTCTACAGATAGATTTTTAGTATTAACATCAATGTTAAGAATAATATCTTTACTATAAACCAAACCAATTATATTATCAATATTACCTCTATAAATTGGAATTCTTGAGAAGCCAGATTGTTTTATTGTATTTATTAGTGTTTCAATACCATCTTCAATTTCAACAGCAGTGACATCAACTCGTGGAGTCATTACTTCTTTGACCTTTGTATCAGAAAATTCAAATGCACTGTTAAGCATTTCCCTTTCTTCTTTTTGTATATCAATCAGCTCAGGATTAGTATCCTTCACGATGTTTTTAATATCTTCTGTTGTAACTTTTAATTCTGAATCAATTAGTTGATACTTTTTGTTATGGGTAAAAATGTATGCAATCATTTCTAAAATTTTTACAATTGGGAATAGCACAATCTTAAATGTCCAAATTGGGATTGAAATTATTGTAGAATATTTTTCTGCAAATTGAATTGCAAATGTTTTTGGTAGAATTTCTCCAAAAACTAAAATTATTACTGTAACCAAAAGAATTTCAATAGTTATAGCAAGTGATTGTGATATCAGGTTGAAATTTTCACTAATCTGAAGAGCAATAACAACTGATATAGAAGCAAAGGTAATATTTACAATTGTATTTCCAAGCAGGATAGTTATGAGCAACTGTTGAGGATTTCTGAGCAGTTTTGGTATCAGGCGTTTACTTATGCCTTTTGCATTTTCTAACTTCTTACGATACATTTTAGAGAGCGAAAACAATGCGCTCTCTGAGGATGAAAAAAAAGCAGAAAGAATAAGAAAAATTACAAGAATAATAATCTTCCCAAACATTTATATCTCCATTTTTCAAGCAGTATTTATATAATACTTAGTTTTCTCTTCCATTTCTTTGGCTTTCTTTTTTTTATTATGAGTATAACCAATCAGGTGTAATATTCCATGAATCATCAGCCTTTCAACTTCATTCTGTAAAGATACATCATAGTATTTAGATTGTTCTTTTGCTTTGTCAAGAGAGATGTAAACATCACCTAAAATAGAAATTGTATTTGGAAAACCATCTTTATCAAATTGGAATGAAAGCACATCTGTCGGGTTGTTCAGGTTTTTATATTCCTTATTAAGTTCTTGCAAATTTTTATTATTTGTAATAATAATGCTCAATCTGGAATCAGGACTAATATTTTCATTTTGAAATATCAGATTAATTATACTTTTTAATCTCTTTACATTAATATTACTTTTTTCTAAACTAATAATTTGCTGATTATTCTCGTACATTTATTTTAACTTTGTATTAAACTCAGGAAAAACAAGAATATATAAAATAGAAAATTTTATTCTAGTTTAATATTTTCCCTTGAAAATTGATTAACCACAAAGGACACAAAGCAAACACAAAGGACACAAAGAAAATAATATAACAACATTAATCAATGGAAATAACATTTTCATGCTCCTTTGTGTCCCGAGTTTCTTTCGGGACATGTATGTTTCATCTGTAAATCCTTTTTTTGCCACGATCCCCAATTAAATTGGGGACACGAACTAACCCCATTAGATAGCAAGCATCTAACGGGACAGGCACGAACAAAATCTTATTCATAAAATTAAACTTTTTTGAATTATTAATAATTTTCATACTCCTTTGCGTCCCGATTATCGGGACATGTATGTTTCATATGTAAATATCACACAGATTACACACCCCGTCTCCCGATCCCAGTTAAATAGAAAAAACAGATTTAACGGGACAGGTAAATCGGGATCCACCCCTCTCCCCGAGAAAAATCGGGATTTCGCTTCGCTCAACAAGAGGGGATTTATTTGATTCCCCTCTAATAAGAGGGGTCTTCCCGACTTGTCGGGGAGGGGGTGTGTTATTTTCATCATCCTTTGCGTCCCGAGTTTTTTTCGGGACATGTGTGTTTCATCTATGTGGGATATACTATCCTTTTCTGATATATACCCACCAATATTGGCATAATACTTTCTTGTATTATCTTAAGTTCTTGCAGCGAGATACTTGATTCTGATAACTGCTCTGTTTTTACTAATTTATTGATAACTTTACGAACCGTATCTTTTATTTCATCATAAGCAGGATTATCAAGAGATTTTGTAGAAGATTCTACAATATCAGCTATCATAACGATTGCTGATTCTTTAGATTGAGGTTTGGGACCATTATAATAGAAATCTTCTTTGTTTATCTTTTCTCCATCATTTTTTGATTGCTTGTAAAAATAACTAATTTGAGAAGTACCATGATGTTGTTGGATAATATCAATAATCCCTCTTGGAATATGATTTTCTTTTGCTAATTTCACACCATCTTCAACATGCCTTTTAACAATTTTGGCGCTATCAGAAGAACTTAGATTATTATGTGGATTGTCAATATCTGTTACATTTTCAATAAAATACTCAGGATTTTTAGTTTTACCAATATCGTGATAATAACTACTAACTCGTGCAAGAAACGAATTGGCATCAATTGACTTGGCGGCAGCTTCTGCAAGATTTCCAACTATTATACTATGGTGATAGGTTCCGGAAGCAACTTCAGATAATCTTTTCAAAAGTGGTCTGCTAAAATCACCCAACTCAAGAAGATGTATATTTGTAATGACTGGTAATCGTTGCTCAATAGGGGCTAACAAGACCATACTTCCTATCAGTGAAATCACAACACCAAAAAACCCCCATTTCATATCAGGAAGTACAGAAAGGAATTTTTCTGATTTTATTGCACAAAAAAGGAGGGTTAGTAACACAAAAAAAATCAGCATATAAAAAGTAGCATTATAAAAATCTCCTCTACTTCTGGGATTGGTTAAGACAAGTACAGCACTTGTTCCTGAGAATGCAATAATGAACGATGTCGTAAAATTCCAGTTTAGAATTCCAATGAAGAGAAAAAAATTAACCAGACCAAAAATAATAGCAGCAGGCACATTAACCAGAAATGCAAGAAGTATAATCGGCATTCCAAATGGAACAATGTACGGAGATATGTCTGCAACAGTTTGAACTACAATTAATAAAAATGTTAAAACTATTGTAAAAATTAATGATATTCTCAATAATGAAACTGTTGCCAACATCTGTGGCTGAAAAAAGTAGAAAAATATTATAAACAGAGAAAGAACAAGAACAATATATATAAATTGTGAAATTTCAGAAATTATATATTCTTTTTCTTCCAGGTCTTTATCTATATTTTCTCGGGCTAACTCTAATGCTCGCAACTTACGATAAATATCCTCTGTTATCTTTTGATGTTCCTGAATAATCAGCTCATTCTTAAGAACTTCACTAACAATATGTGGAACAGATGCACGGGCTTGCTCTACTGCTTTTTGAGTTCTCTTTTCATCAAAAATAACATTCTCTATAATAAACATATCTAATAATTCCCTCAATAAGGTTTCCCACTTTTTATCTTTTACAAGTTCTTTGTTATTTTCTATAAAGTACTCTTTTGCCCGTTCTGTTGTTAATAATTCATTAGTTAATAATTCCCTCTCAATGCCTGTATCTGTAATTAAAATTTTATTTTTGGAGGGTTGATTAATTACAATTCCTTTCTCCTGGAGTATTCCCACCTTTTTAAAGAGTTGCTCATATAAGAACTGTCTATCTTTTTTTATTGAAAGAATTGAAAAACTCGGATAAGAAAGTGTAAATCCTTTTTTAGATAGTTGAGCGATTTTCTCAGAGTCGGAAATGGTTATGTTAACAATTTTTTCAAATTCATCAAAAAATCTATTAATATTTTCTTGTGCTTTAAAGGTCGCATCACTTGAAAAATTATATCTTGGAAGAACTTTCTGCTCGGCTACTTTTTGTCTTTCTGCAAGTATCTTTTCATCTTGATAAATAAAAAAATTAAATGGGGCTACGATGGTTTTATTCGATATCTGACCAACATCAAATACTGTTTTTCTAAGAAGAATATCTTTGCGAGTGAAAAAAAAGTTACACGCATAGATAATTACAGCAGTAATAAAAACAGCCACAAATGCTTGAGAGATTCTTTTGGTTGAAATATATGTTTTCATTTATTGATTAGTCCTAATGTTTGACAAAAAGGTTCTAATACAAAAAGGACTTACCCCTATCCTGTGAAGAACATTTTTCAGGAAAATAGTGTTTCATCGCTTGGAAAAGCATTTATAAATTTTTTATATTTAAACCAGAAATATAATTAGACTTTAAAAATATAATATTAAATATTAATGAGTTTACTATAAAAACCATTAAAATGGTTAAAATGTGCTTATTGGGTTCTATTACCCACAACTAAAGTTGTGGGCTAACTTGCTATTTCTCATAGGCTTAGCCCACAGTTTCAACTGTGGGTAGAATGTTAAAAAACACATTTCTAACCCCTTTAGGGGTTTTTAGAGCGGACTCATTAATAAATAATTATCTTATTTCTTGTCAAGTATAATATAATAATTTGCATACACCCAATATATAAATTTCCACTTATCTTTCCGATATTATACAAGACAATGTTAACTATTACGAGTAAAAAACTTGATAATATTATTATCCATTTTTGATTTTGGATGTAATTATTGATTGTTGTTCAAGAAATGAATATAATAAGTTACGGGTTACGAGTTACGGGTTACGGGTTACGAGTTACGGGTTACGGGTTACGAGTTACGGGTTACGGGTTAAGATTTATCTACCATAAACTTATGTGTCAGGAAAAAAGGAAATTCCTATGCAATTAAATTATAAGAATTCAAAAGCAATAACAGATTAAGTATTAATTAAGGAAATAATATGGGAAATGAGAAAAGTAGTAATTTGCTGACAGTTATAACAGTTTCCATTGCAATTTTTCTTACAAATATGGATATAAGCATAGTCAACATCGCTCTTCCGACTTTATCTAAAATTTATAATGTAGACACGAGTGAAGTCTCAAGAGTTATCCTTATGTATCTCTTATCAATGGTAAGTTTTTTACTTGTATGTGGAAAATTAAGTGATATTAAGGGTTCAGAAAGAATATTTAAATATGGATTTGCTGTATTTACCATTTCTTCTTTACTATGCTCTCTTGCCCCAAACTTACATTTCTTAAATATTTTTAGATTCGCACAGGGAATTGGTGGTGCGATGCTTCTTGCTACTTTTGGTGCCATTGTGGTAAAATATTTACCTGCTGATAAGAGAGGAAGAGCATTTGGGTTTATTATTGTTTTCGGAGGTGTTGGGTATGCCTTAGGAGCTCCTGTAGGAGGACTATTAATTCAATATCTTAGCTGGAGATGGATATTTCTTATTAATATACCAATCGGAATAGGTGCAATGTTTTTAGCTAATTCTGTCTTAAATAAAAAAAATCCAACAACACCCTTGAAAAATAAATTTGATATACTTGGGGCTTTGTTAAGTTTTGTGGGGCTTATATCATTTCTCTATATGTTAAACTCGGGGAAGGATGCTGGATGGTTATCATTAAAATCTGTAACACTATTTTTTGTCTCAATATTATGTTTTATTTTATTTATCTTTCAGGAAAAAAAATTTCCTTCTCCTATTATGGATATTACTGTTTTTAGAAATAAGCATCTTGCTTTTGGTTTACTTACAATCATTTTTGCTATAATGATATTAGGCGGGATGAATTTCCTCTTTCCTTTTTTCTTTGATTTTGTAAGGAAATTAAGTCCTGGTCAAACTGGATTATTATTAATGATTTTTCCCCTTACCACAACTCTTGTGAGTCCGGTGTCAGGATATTTCTCTGATAAGAAAAGTCCAAAACTCATCTGTTGCCTTGCTATGATTTTTCTTACTATATCCTGCATTCTATTTTTCTTTTTTAATATTGAACGAACCTATTATTTTATAATATTTTCATTTATTATTTTTGGAATTTCTGTTGCTATGTTTTCTACATCAAACACAACACTTATTATGAGCCATGCCACAGCCGGTAATGAGGGGATGTTATCTGCTTCTTTAAGTGTTTTTACAAAACTCGGCTCAGCAATAGGTATTAGTTTTTTTGAAATAATTTATTCACTTAAATTTACTAATAAGGCGGATTTTATTGTTCAAACTAATAAAATTGTTGACGGATTTAGAAATGCAGCTCTCTTTGGGGTAGTAGTGGGTATTTTAGGTGTTTTAGCCGCTATAATTTCTAAAGAAAAGAGATAAAGTTTACATTTACACAACAGTCAATTCCGTTTCTGGGTCAAAGAAATGGACTTTTTTCATATCAATTACAATGTCTATCTTTTCACCCATCACAGGTTCTTCTTTAGGCTCAAGTCTTCCGGTAAAAGTTGTATGACCTGTAATGAAAAGCACTACATATTCAGAGCCAAGTGGTTCAACGACCTCAACCTTTGCTTCAATTAAAGCAGGAATTTCTGCATTGGTAGAATAAGGTTTGTGATATATATCTTCCGGGCGAATACCTATTGTTATTTCCCTGTCAGTATACTTCTCAAGGTGGTCTAAAAATTCATCTGGGATTAAAACTGAAAAGCTTCCTTCATCAAAATATAACTTACCATTTTTTTTATTAAGCTTTCCATCAAAGAAGTTTATTGCAGGACTTCCGATAAACCCTGAGACAAATTTATTACTGGGCTGATTATATATGTGGATTGGGGAGTTGGTTTGATGTATCTCGCCATCTTTCATTACAACAATCTTATCACCCATAGTCATAGCTTCTATCTGGTCATGTGTAACATAGATAATAGTAGTTTGTAATTTTTTATGAAGTTTAATAATTTCTGCTCTCATCTGGACTCTAAGTTTTGCATCTAAATTAGAGAGCGGTTCATCAAATAGAAAGACCTTAGGTTGACGGACTATTGCTCTTCCCAGAGCAACACGCTGCCTTTGACCACCGGAAAGCTGTTTTGGTTTTCTATTCAGAAGCTCTCCAATACCAAGTAATTCTGCTGTCATCTCTACTCTTCTGTGAATTTCTTTCTTGGGTGTCTTACGCAACTTCAATCCAAATTCCATATTTTGATATACTGACATATGAGGATATAATGCATAGTTTTGGAACACCATTGCAATATCTCTGTCCTTTGGAAGCACATTATTTACAAATTTGTCACCGATAAAAATTTTACCTTTGGAAACTTCTTCCAGACCAGCTATCATTCTAAGAGTTGTTGTCTTTCCACAACCTGAAGGTCCAACCAAGACCACAAATTCCTTATCTTCAGCAATAAGACTAACATCTTTTACTGCTTCAACACTATTATCGTATATTTTTGTAATTTTATCCAAAACGACTTTTGACATAGTTCGTTCACCTTTTTTAATGAAAGAGTTTCATATAAGAATTCTGAACTGTATGATGACAGACAGGTCAATCAGGACAAATAATGGCTAAAGCCGTCATAACGCTTCGCTGTCAAAATGCTCACTTTGTTCGCTGTCATAATGGCTAAAGCCGTCATAACGTTTCGCTGTCATTAAGTCATTTGTTCGCTTTGCTCACTGTCATAATGATTATTTATGACGAGCC
>JACNFI010000416.1 GCA_014384665.1 Candidatus Cloacimonadota bacterium | reverse complement strand
TTGCTTTATAAAGAGCTTTAGTTCTTTTTGTTGCTAATTCCGGGTCTTCAATTTCTTGAACTCGTTCATAACCTACACGAGCCAGCCAGCGTTTGAAAGGTTCTGCTTTTGGTGAAGGAATTGATTGTATAATGCGGAAAATTCCTTCGGTATTTGCACAATTAATCTTTTGTTTACCACCTTTTGTTTCAATCTTAAGGGGGGTGACAATTTGTCCCCACCCTTTACTTAATACCTCATCTCTTTTTCTTATTTTTTTAATATAATCTTTTGAATTGACAGTATCAGTTAATACATAAACAACATCTTCAATTACGAACCACCATTCATTATTATGAATAGTTTTTCTTATTTCTTTCCCTTTAAATACTGCTATTTTTGTTTCCATAATTATTCTCCTGTAAAATATTCTGATAATATTACTTCACGCGGTCCTTCCGTTTGAGCAGAACTTTCAGATATATGTTCCTTAAGAAGTGTATCAGGAATATTTTTCTGTAAAATATTTAATAAATTAAAAGAATCTGTATTATTTTTCATTTCATCATTCAATGCTTTTATGGCTACTTTTAAGGTTTGGTTTGTTAATCCACCTTCTTCAACCTGTTTAATAACTTTTTGTAGATATAATTCTTGGTCATCAGTGTATCTTTTCAAATCTTGATTCTGTAATGCTTTTAAAATTCTCATTAGTTGAGTTCTTCTATCTCTACCACCTTTTTTCTTTTCAATTGGTATTTCTTCAGTAGTTGAATCGTAGAATTTCTGCTTATTATTTTTCAATAAGTTATAGTAATTATTTCCTGGTTTTTTCAGTTTTGTATTTTCATCTGCTTCCAAAAATTTTGTCGCAGTTGAAAAATCTAATTCTTCAGATTTATTATCATCAGATAGGTAGAATTTCTGTAATTTACCTTTTCTGAAATAAGTCAACAAACCTTGTTTTATATTTTCTTTTTTTCTGCCACTTCTTGCTTTCTTTGGCAATTTTTTTATTATTGAAAATAAATCAGGATTGTTTTCTCTAATATTCTTAATAATATTTAGATATTTTAAAGTACTTTCCTCTTCATCTTCACCAGTTAATGTTTTTGATGATATTAATTTATCAAATAGTTCATGAGACTCTATTGTTTCATCATCAGTTAATAATTTGGCATCGCTACCAAGAAGTGATATAAATGATTCTATTTTTGCAATTGCTGCTTCTTTAAGTTTAATTTGTTCATTTGATTGTATAGTAGGGAAAAAGTTATAAATAAATATTTCATCAAACTTGGTATCAACTCTATTTATTCTTCCTGCTCTTTGCTTTAATCTTGTTGGATTCCAGGGGATATCATAATTTATTACAACATTTGAACGGTGAAGATTTATACCTTCTGATAAGACTTCTGTTGATACAAGAATTCTGTATTTATCTTTATTATTTTTTGCTCTTGGGTCAAAATTTTCAATTACCTTATTTCTTATAGATTTTATTGTTTTCCCAGTGGATAATAATATGTTGTCTTCTAAATTATCATCTAATTTTTCTGCTATGTATTCTGCAGTTTCTTTTGATTCGGTAAAGATTATTAATTTATTATTTTTCAGAATTTTTTCATTTTTAAGAATATTTACAAACTTAATAATTTTCGGGTCTCGCTTTACATTTTTCCATAATTTTTGTATTTGTTTTAATACTTCAAGGTCATTCTCTAAATCTTTTTTGAAAATTGGTGTAAAGTCTTTTGCAGAATATTTTTTTGCTTTATCATCATCAATAAGTTTTTGGATATCATCATCATCGTCCCTTTCTAAAAATTCAAATATTTTATTTGTATATTTTTTGCTTGTATAGACATTTCCATTTTCTAATTCCTTTATGAAATTTACATAAGATGAGATAAATCTACCAATTGACTTTCTGAAAGCAAAGAAACTACTTTCCAATCTTTTCACTAAAAGAATTTTCATAAATTTTCTCATATTTTTTTGTCCTAATTCTTCTGGTTGTGTAACTACTCCTTTATAGTATTTTGGAATAATCGGTGTGTACCTTGCATAGTTAAAACCTTCTGTAATTAATTTTATTGTTTTATCAAAAACTTCATTTTCAATTTCATTCAATTCATAATATACTGGTTTGGGATTATTTACTTCAGGAAATTTGAATCCCTTTTTTTCTAAATCTTTTGTGAAATACTTTTTAATATCTTCTCTGGTTCTACGAACCATTAAATATTTAATGACTTTTTGTCTAATCTGTTTAGAATTTTCTCTTGAGATTTTTAGATATTTTTGTTTATCCTTTTTCCTATCAATATTTTTTAATTTCTTATCTAATGTATTAAAGAAGTTTTCAAGATTTGGTAAGCCAGGTATATTACTTTTTCTTGTTTTCTGAAAAAGTTTTATTTGGCTTAAAATATCTTTTGGTGTATTATTCAAAGGTGTAGCAGTAACTAAAATAACTCTTTTACCTCTACAAATTTGAGCAATTTTCTCATAAGTTACATTAGTTTCAGTTCTAAATCTGTGTGCTTCATCAATAAAAATGTTTTTATAATTCTCTGTTCCCATTTTGATAATATGGTCTAACTTTCCAATTGATTCAAATTTAGATGCAACATCAAAAGCATGAAATATATTTACCCATGAACTTGGATTATCTTTATTTAATAAAACAGGTGGTGCAACAACTAAATTTCTTCCATCTAATTGTTTTGCAAGCATTGCTGACATATATGTTTTTCCCAGTCCAACAACATCTGATAAGAAAACACCACCATATTCAAATAGTATTTTTTTTGCATTCAAAACTGCGTCATCTTGATAATCAAGTTGCATAAAACCATCAGGTTTATAATCATATTTTAAATTCCCAGTAAGATTTAATTCATCTTTAAAGTATTCATAGAGAAATTTTAGATAAAGATTATAAGGTGTTATAAGTTTTATCCATGTTTTATTTATTGTTTCAATATATTCATCACTTACATCAACAGCATCTTTCCATAGTTCATTAAATTTTTGCAAAGCAAATTCATAATCATCTCTATTCTTTAATTCAACATTAAATTCTAAATTATCAACAAGACCTGATTTTGTGAAATTACTGGAACCAGTGATAATACGACCAATATCTCTATCACCTTCTACAAATGTCATAATATAAAGTTTTGCGTGAATATTTTGCTTTTTATACACTTTTATTTCTAATTTTCCACTTTTTAGATATTGCAAAAATTTTTTTACACCTTGTTCAACTTCTGGAATATCTTCAGAATTTTCCATTTCATTTTTTGTGTTTTTAGAAAACTTCTCTTTTATTTCTGAATGAGAAAATTGAATTTCTTGTCTTGACCCGTGAAATATGTCTATTTCACCGGGTTGTTTGGATTTTTGAATTAACTCGTAGGTTTCCTTGCCAGTAGAAATTCCAATAAGAATTCTAATTTTCTTTGTTTTGTCTAATGATTTGTATATTTTGTAAAACCCACTTGTATAAAAATATCCGACTAAAACATCAAAGATTTTTACATTATTTAATGTTTTCTGAAATCTTTTTAATAATGTTGCTTCTGGTTCATTCGTAAAAAAAGTTCTATCTGTATTTTTCTTATTTTCCATAAATCACCTCAATAAGATAATTAGATGTAAAAACATATTTTAATATGACTACTGCCCTAGAAAACTGTATCTTAGTGAAATTTCTTTTTTGTAACAATTATTTGTCAAATAAAAAAATATCGTAATCAGAATATACTATAATATCAAAAGTAAATTTACATTTATTTCAGTAAAATATTCTTTCTTATCTCTTCATACTTGCCAACTATCAATCTATAATTTTCATTAATTTTAAGAAAGACTTGTAATAATCCACAGTCTCACCGCGTCCGCGTAGATGCAGATTACATTATTAGTATGGCTTCAGAAACAACAATATTTCAATAAAAAGGTTGGTGACTACATTAATCGGACTATAGTTCTGACAAGGAATGATTGGTCATTTTTCATTGTCATAAGTAGCTTCCTGCTGAGAGGTGTATTTATCTGTTTAAGCCCCCGAGCTGTAATGACCCGCAATCGTTCTGATGGAGATTCTATGAAATCCTGCAGGACGATAGTGCTTTTATCAGACTTCATTTTGCCAAGTGCATATAGAACTGTTGACAAGTATTTATTTTGCTCAATAAATTTATTCAGACTATCAATGTAAGTAGAATCACTTATTTCGCCAATAAGTCTAATCGCATTTTTGACGACAAGACTATCTGGATTATTCAAAGCTAAAGGGATATATTTTTTAAATTCCTCAGATTTTAAAGCAAAGTTCTTAATAGCACGATAGATAAGACCTTTTTTTGTATCCAATTTGTTTTCATAAATATATTCAGCGGTTTCTACATCTCTCTTTAATAAAATTTCTTCTGCTCTTTTTACCCGTTTACTGCTGCTACCTACTCCCCACTCTGAGGCAATATCAAAAACAGTTTCAATATCTGCAAGTGAATCAACATCAGAAGCCTGTTCTTCAGCCATTTCTTCTATGGCTGTAATAGAATCTATAACAAATAATGTATCCCATCCAATACCATATATTCCCTGTTTCCAGAAAAAATTATTCTTGTATAAATTCATCGTGGTGTCTGAATATGCAGGATAAAGGTCATTCCCACCAGTATCAAGAAATAAACCGATACCACCACTTTGTCGAGCAATATTTGCAAAACCATAATTACTCCCGAAATTTCTCTCATATCTATCATCTCCAGAAACATCAATGAAGATGCCAACTGAGTTAGTCAAGCCAAGACCATTTCCACCTTCAACAGAATAGCTATCATTTCCAGCACGGTCAATTAGAAATCCTACAGCATAATCGTGACCTGCTCCCTGTCCGGGTCCGTGCTTGGAATAATAATGGTCTTCTCCTTTTTCATCCAGAAGAAACCCACCAGCAAGGTGAATGCCGCTACCTTGAGGATAGTATACCGCATCATAGAAATCATTTCCTTCTTTATCAATAAGAATGCCCAAGGCATACCAATATGCAACTCCTTGTGCATATACTCCGCCTTGATAACTGTCATTGCCTTCTTTATCATAAACAATTCCTATTCCACCACCCATCATTGGACGAACTCCAAAACCAAAACCCTGCGATAAAGTTCTATAATCTAAAGGTGCCAATGGTTCATGTAAATATTTGCCTCCAGCATAATACAGGTCATTACCACCAAAATCTATTAGTAATCCCGCACCCATTGTTCCCCCAAAACCTTCACCAAGTTCTGTAACACTATACATATCATTACCTGATTTATCAAATAAAATTGACACCCCAAATGTAGAGGCACCAAGGCTATGTAAACCACCTGTGTAAATATCATTACCATCTTTATCCCATCCTACTTGATAACCATAGAAGGAAGAGAAGGTGAAATCACCACCTTGATATACATCATTACCCTCAAAATCAATATGAGCTCCCAAACCACAAAGTGCATGGAATAGACCTCCGATTTCATAATTAATATAGCTATCATCGCCAGAAAAATCAATAATCCAATAGTAAGGTTGATAAAAGCCTGTCTGAATTGGCATACGATAAATATCATCACCAGCTGGCTCTAATACAAAACTATATGCCTGATTGTATGTATCATCCTTGTAAGAACCTATACAAAATCTGCCCCAGCGTGTATCTTTCTCCAACCTGTGTTTCCAGTTAAACCCCTTTTGTATAATGTTTTTCTGCATAACATCCAGACCAGTTTGAAAAATGATAGCGGACTGCATAAGACTTGAGAAATCAATTTTTTTTAGTAAAGGAATGATATCTTCCACTTCTAAATCAGGATATTCGGTGATTCCATGTTCCTGAAAATATTGCTGATACAATAAGCTATCCTGGTCTTCCTGCCAAACTGTATAGGAAAAATACTCAATTTGCTTTTTTTCATCAGAAGTAAGATTTCCCCAGGCTTTTTGATAATATATATCAGCAGTATCCCAAACATATTCCACATAAGTGAAAATATCCTTTGTTCTCTTTATCTGTCTCAGAAAATATTCTTTAAAATATTCGGGTTCAAAACAGTTTAATGAATCAGCAGAAAAAAGAATATTACTGAATTTTGATAATATTTCCTTTGGATTTTCTCTTTCAATAATTGATTCGGTTTGCTCTACAAAGACAGGAAATTTCAAAGGATGATTTATAATTTCTACTATGACGGGCAACTTAAACTGAGTTTCTCTTGACCAATCCTTAAGAAAATTCATAGCAGTGGAGTCCATATCATTTCTTAAAAGCATATCATTCAATAGTTGAATTTCTTTTACTGTTAACACTTCAGCAAAACAACTTACCCACAAAAGAAGAAAAATAATTAGTAAAATTTGTTTTTTCATTTTAATTGAGCAATGTCGTATACCTGTCATTCCCGTAATCCCCAATTTAATTGGGGAGGGAATCCATTAATATATTACATCCTTTCCTTCTCTGGATTCCCAATAGATTCCCAATAGATTCCCAATCAAGTTGGGAATGACAATGTTGAGAATGACATAATGAAACAACTCTTAAAAAAGGTTATTTCTTTCATTTTGCATTTTTCCCGCCGGAGGCGGATTTGCCTCAGACATGACAATTTGCACTTTTCATTTTTCATTGAGCAACGGTGTATAACGTTCCGAGGTGATGAGCAGTTTGGATTTTATTGCACCAATCTTTCAACCTACTCCGATGTTTATTTTATGTTCATTTTTTTATTCACTACTTCACTCCGCATTGCTTATGAGCCTTTATTATCTTCTGGCCTTTTTCATTTGTCTTTTTTTTTTGAATATCGAACACCGAACACTGATTAACGATTTCAGATTTACCCTGTTGAATGTAGTAAACTATTCCACAGAGTGAATTTATGATTGAAGATTCTGTTTTGCAGTTTTAATACTCTTCACAAAAATTGAAATCAATTCATTATTTTCTTTTTTTGCTTTAATTATTTTACTTTCAGTTTTATATAATTTGATCCGATAAATTATTTTCAGGCAAACAAATGTTTCCCGCAATTCCTTTAAAATCACTTTCATTTTATTCACCCCGTTAGATATTTTGTTTTAAATATTGTCTTCCATTAATTCATTAATTATCTAACGGGGTAAATGAAATCTTTTCTTGATTCCGCACTTTGCGCTTCTCCGTAATTCAATGAGACTGATGTGCCTGAACGAACCAATTGTCCGGATAAATGATTTCTTGCTTTTGAATTGGGCATTCACCCTGTGAAATAGCAAAGCTAAATCTCCGATTTATTTCACAGGGTAAATTTACAATTTCAATTATCAAAACTGAAAATTCAATCAATCGTTCTTCTAAATCATATTTATTCATACTTATTCAACTTCTTAAATCTTTATTCGTTAATCGATATTCGATATTCACTTTATTGTTCAATCTTTTCCTAACTTGAAGATAACTATGGTTTAAAGCTTTTTCCCTAAAATCATCTTTGATAGTTGGGTGCTTCTTTAACAATTGATACATCGTGGGGATGACTCTCTATTAATGAAGCTTTAGATACTTTTGTGAATTTTGTCTTTGTCCTCATATCTTCAATATTACCAGCTCCACAATATCCCATTCCAGATTTTAAGCCACCGACAAGTTGATATAAATAGTTAGACAAAGGTCCTTTATATTCAACACGTCCTTCTATCCCTTCTGGAACTAATTTATTGCTTTCAACCGGTTTATTAGTTTCAATATCATTTTGAAAATATCTATCCTTGCTTCCAGCTTTCATAGCAGAGATAGAGCCCATACCGCGATAGTATTTATATCTCCTACCTTCATAAATTATATCTTCTCCGGGACTTTCATCTGTTCCAGCAAAGAGTGAACCAATCATAACAGAATTTGCTCCTGCTGCAATTGCTTTTGCAATATCTCCAGAATACTTAATACCCCCATCAGCAATTATGGGAACTTCATTATTAGCTGCTTTAGCACAATTCATAATGGCTGTAAGTTGCGGCACACCTACTCCTGCAATTACTCTTGTGGTACAGATTGAACCAGGTCCAATTCCTACTTTTATTGCATCAGCTCCTGCACTAATAAGAGCTTTTGTGGCTTTATCAGTAACGACATTCCCTGCAATAAATTCTTGTTTGGGAAATCTTGCTTTTAATTTCCTTAATGCAACAAGAGCTATAGAACTATAACAGTGTGCTGTATCAATAACTATTACATCTGCACCAGATTTGATTAATTCAGTAGTTCGTTCAATAAAATCTCCCAAAACTCCGACAGCAGCACCAACCAATAATTGACCTTGTTTATCCTTTGCCGCACTTGGGAATTTAATATCTTTCATTATATCTTTAACTGTTATTAAGCCCTTTAAATTATAATTATTATCAACAATAAGTAGTTTTTCAATACGATGCTTGTGTAAAATTTGTTTTGCTTGTTGTATTGTTATGCCTTCTGGAGCAGTAATCAGATTCTTTGATGTCATAAGTGCAGTAACTTTTTTAGATAAATTCTCCTCAAATCTCAAATCACGATTTGTAATAATGCCGACTAATTTCCCATTTTTAGTAATTGGAATCCCGGAAATATTATTTTCTGACATCAGATTAAGAGCTTGTTGAATAGTTGCATTGGGTTTTAAAGTTATAGGGTCTTTCACAATTACGCTTTCGGACCTCTTTACTTTACTTACTTCTGATGCTTGCAGGTCAATAGAAAAATTTTTGTGAATAATTCCGATTCCCCCTTCTTTAGCAATTGCTATAGCAAGTTTTGATTCGGTTACTGTATCCATCGCTGCACTAATTATTGGTATATTCAAAGTTATATTTTTGGTTAATTTAGTAGCAACATCAACCTTTCTGGGAACTACTTTTGAAAACGCAGGTATAAGTAAAACATCATCAAAAGTAAGACTTTCATACATAATTTTATTTTTCATAAATTCCTTAAGTAAACATACTCTATAAAGATAAGTCAACCAGTTGTTTTTTTACAAATTTATTACACTAAACAGACAAACTGATTAACCCAAACAAAGATTTAATCTCTTATTTAAGATTATATTTGTTTCTATTTTTCATTTTTCTGTGAGGTCTATTTCAAATACTCAAAACTACTTCCTTAAATGAATTCTCTAATAATAGAATTTCTTGGAATAAAGTTTTCAGGAATATTCAGGAAAAAAGAAAGCAGGTGTATAAGTCTTTGTGCTTCACTATACTCGGCGAATTCAGGAGAAATTTTTTGTAATGCAGGTATTGCATATTTCTTAAGTACACCCAATTCATACACTAATGCAGAATTAAACATAGCATCGGATTCCTCTTGAAAAGTAAATACATATTTCCTTTCACCTACTCGTATGGAATCCCATCTTTTAATAGTTTCAGCCGCCGAATAACCGCGGGAAGAAGAATCCCTTACTATCCTGCGAATAATTCTTGTATCTGAAGTGGAAATTCTGTTACGATTATCAAGATTAAGTTGTGTTAATGCACTTATATAAATTTTATATTTCTTACTTCTTTCAATTGATGGAGAAAGTTGGTCATTAAGTCCATGAATTCCTTCAACAATCAAAATAGTATTAGGATATAGCCTTGTTTTTTCAGCTAATCTTTCTCTTTTCCCTTTGAAAAAGTTAAATTTTGGAATTTTCACCTCTTTATCTGACAAGAGCATTTGAACATGCTTATTTACAAGATTTTTATCCAACGCACCAATTGACTCAAAATCATACTCACCAAATTTATCTCTTGGAGTTTTATCCCTATCAAGAAAATAGTCATCAAGAGATAGTAAAAGAGAGGAGAGTCCATTTACTTTTAATTGAATGGCTAATCTTTTTGCAAATGTAGTTTTCCCAGAAGCTGAAGGGCCAGAAACCAATACTAACTTAACAGAGTTTCTTTTTTGATAAATATCTTCGGCAATCTGTGCAATTTTTTTTTCGTGCAAGGCTTCTGAAACTTGAATTATTTCATCAATCTCATAGTTTTCAATTTTATGATTTAGAGCAGATACATACGAGAGGTCAAGGATATGACCCCAGCGTTCATATTCAGTAAATATTTTTAGAAGATTTGGCTGTCTGTGATATTTTCCAATCCTTTCTGGATGGTCAATAGTAGGAAATCTAAGCACAATCCCTGGAGGTACATATTTCAGGTCAAATAGTTTGAGATATCCTGAAGAAGGCACAAGAGGTCCATTGAAAGACTCAAAAATTTCTCTAAATTGATATATCAAAATCTTTTTACCCTTATAATATCTTAATAGATTTAACTTGATTTTGTTATTTTTAAAGATATTTTTTGCTTCTTGTAGAGTTACATAATGTAGTATGAACTTTTTATCAGAAGAAATAAGTTCAGCCATTCTTCTTCTCAATTTTGCTGAATCACTTTCAGTGAGAAGAAATCTGGAGTGAGTTTCAATATAATAACCATCAGCAAGGGAATGCTTAACTTCAACCCTTGCATTTTCAAAAAGCTCATAAGCTGCTTGAATAAGAACCAGAGTAAGTGAATCTTGATAAACTCTCATTCCCTCTCGTGAGCTTATATCAAGATATTCAAGGATACAACTTTTATCAATATTATGTTCCAGGCTTACCAAGTTATTATTTACCTTTGCTACTGTGATTATGTTATTGAGCTGAAATTTATGTTTATTAATAATTTTTAGAGGAGTTGTATCCGCCTTCTGGCGGACTGTCTTCCAGTTCTTACCATTTTTTATTATTTTTATTTCCATAAATTTAATCCTTAAATCAATCAGATAAAAGTTATTATTTTCTGTCAATATTTTCTATTCTTTAGAAGCATTCATACATTTTAATAGTTACTGCTGGGAGTATGATATAGTTTACCCCGTAGGATAACATTTTGTATCCAACGGGGTAAACTTTATTTT
>JACNFI010000415.1 GCA_014384665.1 Candidatus Cloacimonadota bacterium | reverse complement strand
CAGAGAATATCTGATAACTCTACTTAAATGCGATTTTCATGCTCCTTTGCCTGCCCCGTTAAATCTTTTCCTATTTAATGGGGTGTCCCGAGTTTTTTTCGGGATATGTATGTTTCAAATGAAACCTAAATCTCCTATTCAATTTTTTTAAAAGATTCATTCTTTAGCTCATTATAGAATATTGCTTGAGCAGTTTTAATATATGGTCCTACCCAGACGAACCCAATTCCACAACTGATAATACTTAGCAGAATCCAGCCAAGAAAACTCAGATGCAATGTGAACAATCTTGTCTTATGTCCGTACATCATCGTTTTACTTTGTCTGATGGCATCCATAACAGTTATATCTTTGTTATCAACCATAATAAAAAATGCCATTGAGTATGAATATGCAGCGATAATCCCCGGGATAATTAACAATAGAGACCATAAGATAATGAAAACCAACATAACTATAAATAATCCCAGGGTTTGTCCAAAGAGTTTAAACCCGGAAAAAATATTGTTAATATCACTTTTTTTTTCGCGAATCAAAGTCAAAAAGAAGAAAGCAAGTCCAAAATCAAAAGGTCCTGAAATAAGCAATATGAGAATGAAACCATAGTCGTCTGATAAGATATTGGGAATTATTCCTGTAAATATGAGCACTAAAATACAAGCCAGAATTGCTGTTCCCCAATTTCTAGCAAGTGCTTCTCTGCTCATTTTTCTGATTTCATGATTTTGTGGCATAGGAACTCCTCTCATTATTTTCTTTGAGAATTAAAACTCTACAAATCTTTGGATTTCATTTTTGCGAGAATTTATCATTTCAAAATTTATGTTCTGCAATTTATCCAGACTAAAACCTTCAATATTAAAGGATGCGGTTATTGTTCCATATATTGTTGCTTTTTTGAGTGTTTGTTCGTTAAGTTTATTCTCTCCTGTGAGATATCCCATAAATCCGCCAGCGAAACTATCGCCAGCGCCAGTTGTATCAATAACTTTTTTCACAGGATAAATCGGTGCAAAGAAAAGGAAATCCTTTACAATCGCCAGCGAGCCATATTCTCCCCGTTTGATGATAATTATTTTAGGACCCATTTTGAAAGTTTTTTCTGCTGCATCAAAAGTGGAAGTTTCGTGTGTCAGCATCTTGATTTCATCTTCATTTATAAAGAGAATGTCTATCATTTTCAGCAGTTTTTTCAGAGATTCATTCTTGCTCTGTATCCAGAAATTCATAGTATCAGCTGCAATGATTTTTGGCTTTTTCAATTGGCTGATAACATTGATTTGCAAATCCGGGTCTATATTTCCCAAAAGGATATATTCATAAGATTTGTATTTTTCTGGAATTTTCGGGGAGAAATTTGCAAAGACATTTAAGGAAGTTTGCAGAGTGATTGCTTCATTCAGATTTTCATATCTTCCTTTCCAGCGGAAAGTTTTGCCATTTGCAATTTCCAATCCTTTTGTGTCTATTCCCCTTTTTTGCAGAAGTTCAAGATATTCATCTGGAAAGTCCTTGCCAACAACTCCAACGATAGATACTTTATCACAAAAATTGCTGGCAGCAACTGAAGCATAAACCGCAGAACCACCAAGCACATCTTCAACTTTGCCATAAAAATTTTCAACTGTATCCAGAGCAATTGAGCCAATAATAAGCAATCTCATTTATCTTGTTCTATTATTATTTCTGTTTGATGTTGTCCAGATTTTGTAAGATATTCAAAAAATTTGTTTGGACCACCAGATGAGAAAAATCTTATCAAAAGTAGCACAAAAATCAATGCTATCAATCTAATCAAGATTTTCCAGAAAGAAGTCAGGTCTTTGTTTCTTCTTTTTCGTCTTCTAAGCCATTCGTCTTTAAATTCCATTTTTCCCTTGAAAATAGTCTACAGATTACACACCCCGTCATTCCGATTTTATCGGAATGCCACCCCTCTCAAGAGGGGATTTTTTGGTATTCCCCTCTAATAAGAGGGGAAGAATTCTCCAAAGGAGAATTTAGGGGTGTGTTATTTTTATTCTCCTTTGCCTGCCCCGTTAAATCTTTTCCTATTTAATGGGGTGCCCCGATTTGTTTTCGGGACATGATTGTCTCTTATTGATATCTAACCATCTGCCTTCTTCAAACTACGGCAATGCATGTAAAACCACAAAAAATATCACAAATATTTTTCAGCATCCCTTTCCAAAAATAATATCTTTTTTTGTGTTTTTTTGTGTGTTTTCGTGGCTCATAATAAATCTTTCAAACCTTTTTCAAAGCGTTTCACCCCTTCTTTTATATTCTTCATTGAGTTTGCATACGAGAACCGAACAAATCCTTCAATGCCAAATGCAGAGCCAGCAACAAGTGCAATATGATAATTTTCCAAAAGAAAGTCGCACAAATCTACTGAGGTTTTTACTCCCTTTTTATTTTGTTTCAAATAATACGATATATCAGGCATCGCATAGAAAGCACCTTTGGGAACGGCACATTTGATATTTGAGATTGAATTTAATTTTTCAATAAGAAAATTTCTTCGTTTTTCAAATTCCCGTCTCATTTTTTCAACAGAATCATCTTCTTCAAGAAGGGCAGTGATAACCGCTCTTTGTGTAATAGAATTTGCACAGGAAGTAGAATGTCCCTGAATTTTCAGCGCTGAATTGATAATTTCTTTTGGACCTGCAGCGTATCCCAATCTCCAGCCAGTCATTGCATAAGCCTTTGAAACTCCGTTAATTACAATAGTTCGATTTTTCATTTCTGGCAGCGATGCGATAGAAATATGCTCAGTTTTATCATAAATCAATCTTTCATAGATCTCATCAGAAATAACGATGAGGTCGTATCTTACTGCAAGTTTTGCGATTTTTTCTAATTCCTTGCGAGAATAAACAATTCCAGTTGGATTATTTGGAGAATTTATGATAATTGCTTTAACTTTTGGCGAGATATTTTTCTCAATATTTTTTGCTGAAATTTTAAAATTACTTTTCTCAGGCTTCACAAGCTTTGGTATCGCATCAGCCATAATAATTTGTGAAAGATAACTAACCCAGTATGGAATGGGCAACAGCACTTCGTCTTTATAATTGCAAATTGCAAGAAGAATATTCATAATACAATTTTTTGCCCCAGAAGAAACCATAATATTTTTCGGTTTATATTCTAAATTGTTATCCTTTTTGAACTTTTCACATATTGCATTTCGTAATTCAAGCATACCAGCAGTTGCTGTATAATGAGTGTAGTTCTCATCAATTGCTTTTTTCGCAGCAGATTTGATATACTCTGGAGTTGGAAAGTCAGGTTCACCTACCCCAAAGTTAATCACATCAATCCCTTTTGCCTGCATCTCTTTTGCTTTTGTAGCAGTTGCAATTGTGGCAGAAGGTTTTAATTTTTTTACTCTTTCAGAAATTGACATTTTTTTTTCTCCATTATTTTGCCACAAAATCACACAAAAATTCACAAAAGAAAATAATAAAATAAGAGATTATATAGAAAAGCTTATTTTCGTGTGTTTTTGTGTCCCCAATTTAATTGGGGATTCGTGGCTAAATTTCATATACTATCTTTGATAAATTAGCAGTTTTCAAAAAATGCTTGTTAATCATTCTTAGCAACGCCATACGATTTTCTCTAATTTTTTTGTCATCCACCATTACCATAACATTATCAAAAAAGATATCAATATCATCTTTTAGCGAAACTAATATTTCAAAACTTTTTTTATAATTTTTTTCATCTACACTTTTATTGTATTTTGGGACTATTTTCATCATTTTTTGATAAAGGGCATTTTCCTCATTTTCTTGAAAAAGTTTTATGTCAAGTTCTGCTTGTATTTCTGAATCTGATAGGATGTTTGTTACTCGCTTAAATCCGATTATAAGTTTACGGAAATCTTCGTGTGATTTGAAGTTTTGCAGATTTTTTGCACGAATTATTAAATCTGGAATATCAAAAAATCCGCTTGACATTACTGCGTCAATTATATCATAATTAATCTTGTATTTTTCAAGATGCTTTTTAATCCTCTGGCTGAAAAAATTAAACAATTCAGTTGCAACAGATTTTTGGGATTTTGCAATTTTCTCAAAGGATTCAAGAGATTTCTCAATAAAATGATTTAATTGGATTGATAGATTCTGTTTATCCAGAATTTTGATGATTCCATTTCCTGCTCTTCGCAGGGCAAGTGGGTCATTTGAGCCGCTTGGAATTAGTCCTATTGAGAAGCAACCGCAAATTGTATCCATCTTATCAGTTAACGATAAAGCCACACCGGTTTGAGTCTCAGGCAGAATATCGTCTTTGTATCGTGGCAGATATTGTTCAAAGATTGCTTTTGCGACTTCTTTATCTTCTTTGTCATTCAGGGCATATTGCGAGCCCATAAATCCTTGAAGTTTTGTATATTCCTTTTCACCAAGTATCAGGGTTGTCAAATCTGTTTTGGAAAGCTGGCTCGCTCTATCAATTTTTTTGGAGTCGTAATTCAGAATTTTTGCGAGAAATTTGCCAAGTTTTCTCATCCGCTCTGTTTTATCAAAAAATGAGCCAAGTTCTTTCTGAAAAGTAGTTTTTTTTGTGTTTTCAATGCGATTTATGAGTTTGGTTTTTTTATCAGTTTCAAAATAGAATTTTGCATCTGAAAGTCGTGCATTTATCACTCGTTCGTTTCCATATTTTACTTTGTCTATTGTTTTTGGATTGCTGTTTGCAATACAAATAAAATATGGGAGCAAATAACCTTTTTTGTCCAGAATGGAGAAGCACTTCTGGGTTTCAGAAAGTGTGGTTATCAGCACTTCGGCAGGAAGATTCAGGAAATCTTTATCAAATTCTCCTAAAACAGGAGATGGGTATTCAACTAAATCAGTAACGGTTTCAACCAATTGAGAATCCTCTGTGGGAATTGCATTTACTTTTGATGCAGTTTTGCTAAGTTGTTCAAGAATAATTTCTTTTCTTCTCTCTCTGTCAGGAATGACAAAATGCTTTTCTAATTCAGATTTGTATTCGTCAATATTTTTTATTTTGAATTTATTATGAAGATTTTCAAATCTATTTCCGAAACTATAACAATTGCTGTTGATTTCACCGATTTTGAATGTCAGGGCAGTTTGGTTGAAAATCGCAACAATCCAGCGAATTGGTCGCGCAAAAGAAATATTGTTTTCTGACCATCGCATTGTTTTGGGAAAAGGGATTTTGCCAATTATTTCAATAGAAATTTGTTTTAGAATTTCTTCTGTTGCTTTGCCTTTGATAATTTTTACTGCAGAGAGATATTCACCTTTTTCCAGTTTTCTGATTGTTATATCGTTTTCAGAAAGGTTTTGCTTTTTCAGAAATCCCAATCCAACCTGATTAAGATTTCCTTTTGAATCATAAGCAATTTTTTTTGGTGGTCCGATGATTTCTTTTTGGCTATCTTTTTGTCCACTTGGAAGTCCACGAATAATAAGAGCAAGCCGTCTTGGAGTGGAAAACTTTTCAATGCTTTCAAATTTTATCTTATGATTATGAAGTTGATTGTCAAAATAATTGACCATAAAATCAATTGCTGGTTGGATATAACCGGCAGGCAACTCTTCTACACCTATTTCAAAAAGATATTTATTTCTATTCATAAGAAATGGTAATTAGTTTTTAATTTTATTTAATGTCAAGATTTTGAGAATCACTCATAACATTTACAAAAAAGTTGTAATCTTATTGACGAAAAAAATGTAGAATTATAAAATGATTATATGAGTCCAATCCAAAAAGGTATTTCCCGCGTCATACCAGAGGATAGATCCACCTCTGGTGGAAAATACGCTAAAAATACATACGGATATTACTGGATTTACATGAACCATTTTCGGGTATTTCGTGCCTGCCCCGTTAGATAGAATAATGTCCCGATCCCAAGTGAAATAGAAAAGAGAGATTTCACAGGACAGGTAAATCGGGATGGGACAAGAGTATCTAACGGGGTGTCCCCAATTTAATTGGGGATCGCGGGTTTTTATAGTGAACTCATAAATAAGTTTAATAAAAAGATTAAAAAATGGAAAATTTTTATATTTTTATCCGATTATGAAAACAATTACATTAAAAAAATCATGTCAAAAATTTACAAAAGCACCATATAGCTGGAAGAGCCAGTTCTGGTGAAGATCCATTGGAAATATGACTTTTAACCTGTCTACCTTTGGTGTTAGTGAACTCAATAATTAAAATTAAATTAAGAAAGGAATCATATCATGAGAAAAATATCAATAACAGCAATAATTACATTATTACTTACAAATATGTTATTTGGTAAATATGTAGAGATTATAGGCAATTCAGGTAAGCGATTGTTTGAATGCACAAAATCCGATAGGAATTCAACAGAATTGCAATTTTCACTCTCAGGTTATGAGAAAGAAACTATAGTCCAAGAAGGAGAGGAATATCAAAGGATTAGTTGTGCAAATGAGGGATGGTTTACTGAAGTTGGAAAGCCTGAACTACCGAGAATAAGCCGTTTGATAGCTATTCCAGATGAAGGCTCTATATCTATTGAAGTTTTAGGATATGAAGATGAGATATTGACAGAAATGAATATCTATCCAGGTCAATCATTACAGAGCAAAGATAAACCTGAATCTCAATTCGCAAAGGATGATGAATTTTATCTAAGTGACGAGTTCTTTCCATCAAAGATAGCAGAAATAGGCACACCAGGGATAATGAGAGATTTCCGAGTAGTAAGTATTACAGTAAATCCATTTCAATACAATCCAGGGACAAAGGAATTACGAATTATAAAGGACATTGAATTGGATATCAGATATGAAAGAGATGGAAATGCTGAGAATATAAAAACCAGGCATAGCAAGATATCAAGGAGTTTTGAGTCACTTTACAGGTCAGCAATAATTAATTACGATTATATTTCAGGAAGAGATGATTATCAACATGGTAGTTATCTTTTTATCTATCCTGACAATTATTATGTAGAGACATATCTACAAGCTCTCATAGATTGGAAGCATCAGAAGGGTTTTGATGTTGTATCAGCAAGCACTTCAGAGACAGGGAGTTCAAATACATCTATAAAGAATTACATACAGAATGCTTATGATAATTGGGAGAATCCACCTGAATTTATCTGTTTAGTAGGAGATGCTTCTGGCAGTTTTACAATTCCAACCTGGTTTGAGTACTGGTCCTGGTATAATGGTGAAGGTGACCATCCTTATACACAACTGGAAGGGAATGATATTCTATCAGATGCGTTTATTGGACGACTTTCGTTCGGTTCAGTCTCAGAACTTCAAACAATAGTTAATAAGATACTGCATTATGAGAAAGAACCATATATGGAAGATACTGATTGGTATAAGAGTGTATTGCTTGTAGGGGACACCTCTCCTTCTGGACAGAGTTGTATAATCACGAATAAGTATATCAAGGAACTGATGTTAGCTACAAATGATTACAGTTTTACTGAATTATATGGATCACAGCCTTCTGTTTCACAAATGGTAAATGCAGTAAATAATGGTGTTAGTTTTTTTAACTATCGTGGTTGGATAGGGATGAGTGGATGGAGTAACAGCACGACATATTCATTAAATAATGGCTTTATGCTTCCAGTTGTGGTTACACTAACCTGTGGGACAGGTAATTTTCATGGTACAACAGGAACGACAGAGGCATTTTTAAGGGCTGGTTCTCCGACCACACCCAAAGGTGCGATTGCTGCTATTGGGACAGCAACATCTGGAACACATACTCGTTTTAATAATCCAGTATCCAGTGGAATTTATTATGGTATATTTGTAGAAGAGACTTACAATATGGGTGGAGCACTTGCACATGGCAAATTAAATCTATACAACTGCTTTCCAGACGACCCAGAACATGTTGCGATTTATTCTTACTGGAATAATCTTATGGGTGACCCTGGAATGGAAGTCTGGACAGATATTCCTGCAGAGATGATAGTAACCTATCCCTCAACAATTCCTTTTGGCAGTAATTATATTGAGGTTTCTGTAGAAGATGCATTAGGTGTCCCTATATCTGGAGTATGGGTTACAGCATTAAAGGGAGATGACGAGATTTTCTCTACTGGTTTTACTGATGAAGATGGTATTGTAATTATTCCATTTGAAGCTGTTAACACAGGTGATGTTACTTTAACAGCGACAAAGCATAATTTCATACCGCATTTAGGTAATTTTGAGATAATTCAGCAAGATTATTCAGTGAATTATAATAATGTAGATATTGATGATGATAACTTTGGAACTTCATCAGGAAATGATGATGGCAATCTGAATCCTGGAGAGAATATAGAGCTGATAGTATCTCTCAAGAACTTTGGCATACAAACAGCACCCTCTGTTAATGCTGAGATTTCTACTGAGAACGAATGGATAACAGTTAATGATAATTATGAAGAGTATGGTAATATAAGTTCTGGTGATATTGCATTGCCAACAGATGATTTTGATATTGCAATAGAGCCTTCCTGTTTAGGAGGGACAGAGGTTGAGTTCAATCTTCTTATCCAGGATGCAATTAGCAATGAATGGACAGGAAAGTTTTATTTAACGGTTGAGGGACCGTATCTTCATGCAAAGAGTTATTCAGTAGTAGATGGAGGGAATGGGATTTTGGACCCTGGAGAGACAGCAGAGCTTAAGGTTACCGTTGAAAATATCGGTTCTGTTGCTGCAGATGGTGTAAATGGAACACTAATGTGTTCTGACAACAGGCTAACAATAGAAGATTCTCTTGGATATTTTGGCAATATTTCTGCAGGCGGTCAAGCAACAAATAACAGCAATCGGTTTGAATTAACAGCAAACACACAGATTATTCCTGGCAGTCAGATAGTTGTGGACTTACATTTATATAATGCAGATGGTTATAATGATACAGTTAGTTTTATGCTTGAGGTTGGTGAAGTAACTGTAACAGACCCACTTGGACCTGATGAATATGGTTATTACTGCTATGATGATGGAGATACAGATTACTATAATGTGCCTGTATATCAATGGATAGAGATAGACCCCAGTTATGGAGGTTCAGGAACTCTGATTCCCTTGAATGATAATGGAGCGAATCAAGAAGATATTGAGATATTATCACTTCCTTTTGTATTTAGATTTTATGGAGAGGATTATAATGAGATTACAGTTTGTTCAAATGGCTGGATAGCAATGGGTCAGACAGAGCAAGCGACCTTCAGGAACTGGCCAATACCAGGTCCAATGGGTCCAAGCCCTATGATTGCTCCATTCTGGGATGATTTGTATATGGGGGGAGGTAATGCATATTATTATTATGACATTGGAGCTCACTACTTTGTTATAGAATGGTCAAGAGTAAAAAATAAATATGATGGTTCTTTTGAGACTTTTGAAGTGATACTCTACGACCCTAATTACTATCCCACTTCTTTGAATGATGGAGAGATAAAGATTCAGTATCATACTGTGAACAATGTTGACCAAAGTGGTGGTTCACCTAATTATACAGGTGGACATTATGCAACAGTTGGCATAGAAAAGGCAGATGCAACAATAGGATTGGGATATACATATAACAACGACTATCCAACAGCGGCAAAGGTTTTAGAAGATGAGATGGCTCTATTATTTACAGGTCCACCAATTCCATTTGAAGAACCGTACATTATCTTAGGAGGAATCGGAATAAATGATGAAAATGGAAATGGACTTGTTGATTATGCGGAAGATGTAAATTTGGACATCGCTTTAAACAATATAGGTGAGAATCCAGCAACAGGAGTTTATGCTTTGCTTTCCAGCCCTGATACATATATTACAATCACATCAAATAGTTCTAATTATGATAATATTCCTGGAGGAGGTTCAGGAGTAAATCTTACAGATTTTAGTTTTTCAGTAGCAGAAAACTGTCCAGATGGACACATTGTCTCATTTCAATTTGAAGTTGTAAGTAATGAAGATAACTGGAATCTTTATTTTGGATTAGTAGTAAATGCCCCGGATATTGAATTTAGCAGTGTATTTGTAAATGATGGAGATAATAACATCTTAGACCCAGGAGAGACAGCTGATATATTCGTTTCATTTGAAAATAATGGTGGTGCTGATGCATACTCTGCAGTAGTATCTATATCAACTGAGGATGGTTATCTTACAATAAATTCAGATTCTTTTGATTTTGGGTCATTTCCTGCTGGTCAAACAGAAACTGCTGTATTTAATGTAACAGCTGATATGTATACACCTGTGGGGCATAGTGCTGTTATAAACTGGGATATTGTAGCAGAATATGATTATACTAATAGTGGTGAGTTTGTGATTTTTATCGCTCTTTCTATTGAAGATTTTGAAACAGGGAATTTTTCCAATTATGATTGGATACAAGGAGGAAATGCGAATTGGATAGTTGTGACTGAGAATCCTTATGAAGGATCTTATTGTGCTAAATCTGGGACAATAAGTCATAATCAGAATTCGGAACTATCAATAAATTTTGATATTGCCTCTGTTAGTGATATTTCTTTCTATCGTAGAGTATCATCAGAAGGAAATTGGGATTATCTGAGATTTTACATTGATGGTGTTCAGCAAGGAGCTTGGTCAGGAACAGTTGGATGGGGAGAGATATCTTATTCAGTTAATGTTGGTAATCATACTTTTACCTGGAAATACACAAAGGACGGATCTGTCAGTACTGGTAGTGATTGCGCCTGGATAGATTATATTATCTTCCCATCAATTGGTTTTCCTGGACCACCAATAGCACATTTTACCCCTGAAGAATTTAACTTCTATCTCCTTGCAGGTCAAACCGAGAGTGATATTCTATCAATCAGTAATCTTGGAGAATCTAATTTAATATTTTTAATAGAAAAGGATTATCAATATGAAAGGGATAGTGGAGGACCTGATGCTTATGGTTATGTATGGGAAGATTCAGATGAAACTGGTGGACCAGCATATAACTGGATTGATATTAGTGAAGTAGGCACTTTGGTTACCTTTAATCACA
>JACNFI010000414.1:7603-11109 GCA_014384665.1 Candidatus Cloacimonadota bacterium | reverse complement strand
GATTAATAGAAGCAGGTAAGATTCTGGGGATTGATTTGGTTGATCATATTATTGTGGCAAAACACTCATTTTTTAGTTTTAAGGAAAAAAATTTATTGTAACCCAAACATAAGAAAATGGATAAAAAAGAACTAGTTTTAATATTACAAGAAGGTGAAGGATACTTCACGGAATTCAAAGAAGCTCTTTCTGGTGTTGATAAAGATTTGGTCGCATTTGCAAATTCTTCTGGAGGTAAGGTATTAATCGGTGTAACTGATGACGGAAAAGTTAAAGGTATTACAATAACAAAAACAAATAGAATAAAATCTGAAATGCAGGATATTGCACGAAATTGTGACCCAGAAATAAAACTTCTCGTTAAATCCTTTGAAAACATTATTATTATAAAAGTAAGAGAAGGTGAAGATAAGCCATACAGGTGTTCATCAGGATTTTATAGACGTATAGGTGCAATATCTCAAAAAATGACAAGAGATGAAATCTTAAGTTTCTTTAAAACTGAGGGTAAAGTAAAATTTGATGAACTTCTAAATAAAAAATTTAAATATCCCGAAGATTTTAGCATTGAAAGATTAGATTCGTTTTTACAATTAGCGGGGCTTTCTAAAACATTATCAAATGATAAAATTTTTACAAGTTTAGGAGTGGTAGAACATCAAAACGGAAATTTATATTTTAATAATGCAGGTATTCTTTTCTTTGCAAAAGATGTACAGCGTTTTATGTCGTGGTCAGTATTTACCGTTGTTTTATTCAAGGATAAAGATGGAGTTGATGTTATTGATAGAAAAGAAGTAACTGGCTCATTATTTGAAATAGTTGAGCAAGTAATGGATTTTGTGAAACTATACTCAAAAGTTGCTTATAGATTTACGGGAAAACCTCAAAGAGAAAATATCTATGAATATCCATTTGAAGCAATTAGAGAAGCAGTTATTAATTCTGTTATGCATAAAAATTATTTTGAACGAGGGCATAATAATATATTAAAATTCTTTCCTAATATAATTCAAATTGAAAATATTTGGATCAAGCCGCAGAACTTTATTTTAGGCAAAACTGTTTTCAGAAGAAATCACCTTATTGCTGATCTATTCTCCCGCATCAATTTTGGTGAGAAACTGGGCTCAGGTATTCAAAGAATGAAAAATATTTGCAAAAAAGAAAATGCTCCTTATCCTGAAATAGAGTTTACTGATACACATTTCTATATTGTTTTTAAGCAGAATAAAGAGTATTTGAAATTAGAAAGTACTACTACAAAAACTAGGGTAAAAACTATGGTAAAAACTAGGGTGAAAATAATAAATCTTATTAAAGAGAACTCTAAGGTAACCATTCGAGAACTTGCTGAAAAAACAGGTTTGACCGTTAAGGGAATCGAATGGAATATTAAAAAACTTAAGGAAGATGGCAAATTGAAAAGAATCGGACCGGCTAAAGGCGGGTATTGGGAAGTTGTAGAATGAACTTGAGAAATGAATGGAAAGAGGGATTATGAGCAAAAATAATTACCAGAATTGGATAGAAAATAAACTTAAAAGAGAATTAACCTGTGAAAGAGAAATGATTGAAATGGGAAAAAGGTTGAAGGAAAGTAATAAATGAATAATTTTTTTAAAGAGATAATCTCTAAGGTAAATAACAATGCAAGAAATAAAGGATAAATCTGAAGGACACCGCAGAAGACTGAGAGAAAAATTTATTAAAACTGGTATTTCAGGATTTCATGATTATGAAATAGTTGAATTGCTATTAACTCTTGGAACTCCACGAAAAGATTGTAAACAACAAGCAAAAAAGGCAATAAAGAAATTCAAATCATTAAAAGGTGTTCTTGAAGCCCCAATGGATAAACTTCAGGAAATAGATGGAATTGGAACTCACAACGCATTTGGTATAAAACTTTTCCAGGAAATATCCGAACGATATTTAAAAGAAAGAATTATTGGAAAAGAGATTAAACTAAAATCATCAAAAGAAGTTTATGATTATTTATTCCAATCTATGCAAAAAAATAAAAAGGAAATTTTTAAAGTATTATTTTTAGACGCAAAAAATAAGATAATAAATACAGAAGATCTTTTTGAGGGAAGTTTAAACTCCAGTGTTGTTTATCCTCGTGAAATAATGAAAAAAGCAATCGAATATAATGCTGTTAGTTTAATTTTCGTTCATAATCATCCCTCAGGAAACCCGGAACCTTCTCAAAGCGATAAAGATATTACAAAAAATTTAGTAAATGCTGGAAAAGTTATGCAAATTAAAATCCTTGACCATATTATCATTGGTGATAATAGATATTTCAGTTTTGCAGACGATGGTTTAATTGACGAATATAACTTAAATTTTTTAAGTGTCCAAAAAGGAAATAAAGATGAATAAGTTAAATAAAGAAGAGATTGAATTTATTACAAAATGTTTAAATGTAGGAAAACCTCTGCCTGATAGTTACAGATATATTCTCCCTTTTGAAACTAAAAAAGAGTATGAATTAACTTATGAAGGTAAAGAAAGAGAGGAAGATATCCTTGCTGATACTATGGCAGTTCCTCTCCAACCCGTGAAAACATTTGGAAACGGAAATGACAGTTGGACTAATAAACTAATATTTGGTGATAATCTCCAAGTTCTTAAAGCCTTAATGGATGTCTCTGAGGTTTATGATAAAAATACTGGAAGAGGAAAAGTAAAGTTAATTTATATTGATCCACCTTTTGGCACAGGAGATATTTATGATGCAAAAGGTGACTCACCAGCTTATTCTGCAAAACTTCAAGGAGCTAAATTTATAGAATTCTTGAGAAAGCGTATTGTATTTTTAAGAGAAATTTTAGTTGATGATGGAAGTATATATGTTAGAATAGATTATCATTTTGGACATTATATAAAAAATATAATGGATGAGATTTTTGAAAAAAATAACTTTCAAAATGAGATTATTATTAATAGATTTCAGAAGAAATCCAATACATATACGACTACAACGGAAAGTTTATTTTTTTATTCAAAAAATCCAAGATTTGTCTTTAATAGGATAGAAAGACCAAGACAATGTACATTTTGTAAGCAAACTATAGAGCCAAAGTGGCATACTATGACTTCTCCAGGTGAAGGTAAACCCTCAATCATTTGTGGTAAAAAACTATATCCTCAAAAAGGAAGACATTGGACATATAATCAGGAGAATATAATAAGAATGGAAAAAGAAGGTAGAATCCGTATAAATACAAATCTTTCATATACAGATACCCAAGGGGAAAAAATAACTGGTGTGCCTGAATATCTTGAGAGTAAAGAAAGAGTTATTGATTCAAATTGGACGGATATCCCAGGATATAAATTTGGAGCAGAATACCCAACAGAAAATTCTGAAGAGATTCTTGAAAGAATAATCAAAGCTTCATCAAATCCAGATGATCTAATTCTTGATTCTTTCGCAGGTTCAGGCACAACAGGTGCAGTGGCAGAAAAACTTGGTAGAAGATGGATAATGATTGATT
>JACNFI010000414.1:0-7119 GCA_014384665.1 Candidatus Cloacimonadota bacterium | reverse complement strand
AAACAAAATATTTTGCTTTAAGAATTCCATATTCTATAATTGATGAACTACACCGTAAAGGATTCACTCATATCATACAACCAATTCGTGAAGCAGATGTAAATGCAACAATAGACGCTGTTGGATTTGATTTTATTAGAACTCCTGATGTAGAATGTAAATATTATATTAATAAAACTGATGAGGAACTTTTTGATAAAGCAATTATAAGGATTATTAAATTTACAAGTACAATTTTATCAAAGAAACCAATCAAATTTGAAAATAGAGAAACACTTTCTATGGTAATGGTAGATTACGATTATGATGGCAAAGTATTTGATTTTGATGATGTATTTTATGCAGATGATATAAAGAAACAAGACTGGGAAGTCCGTTTTGATGTTAATAAAATAGGCACTAAAATAATGATTATTTATATTGATATTTTTGGGAATGAGAAGAGGGAAGTGAAAAGTTTGAAAGATTTTAGGAGGTAGAATGGAACTGAAAGAACTTTTAACAAAACCTAATGGAGCTAATTATTATCTTGCGGATTTACATATTCATACGCCATCAGATAAAAGTAAAAATTACCAAATGAAAGGTGAACAAAAACTTTTAAGTGACGAAAACTGGTGCAGACAATATGTTAGAAAAATTATTAATGAAGCATATAAGAAAAAAATTAATATAATAGGAATAACAGATCATAACTCAGCAGATTGGATTGATTATTTTAATGAAGAGGTTAAGAATTTAAATCCTCAAAATGAGCAAAATAAGTTAATTATTTTTCCAGGTTTTGAGATAAATACAAATACAGGAAGTGGCGTTCATATTATATGTTTATTTAACCCAGGTACACCCAAATCAAAACTGGATGAATATCTTTCCGCTCTTTTTGATGCCAGTGAGAGATTTGATTCAAAAGGTTATCCAAAACTTGCCAAAAAAAGTTGTAACGAAGTAATTAACTTTATTCAAGAAAATGGCGGTATTTGTATTGGAGCGCATGCTTTATCCAGTAATGGCATTCTTTCTTCTAGTTATGGTCAGCAGCCAAGAGCGGAAGCTTTTACTAATCCTAAATTATTGGTTGTTGAAATCCCCGGGGCACGTTCTAAATTAACAGGTTTTGCAAAAAATGCAATTGAAGGACTTGACCCACATTATAAAAGGGAAAGGTCAATTGCAACTATAAACTCTTCAGATCCTGATTCGTTAGATAAAATTGGCTCTCGAACTACCTATATTAAAATGAGTTCTATTACAATAGAAGGTTTACGAGAGGCTTTCCTTGATTGGGAATCGCGCATCCGTTTTAAAGAAGAACTTGAAAAAGAAAAATATGCGGTGATTATAGGTGCAAGATGGGAAGGAGGAGGTTGTTTTCTCGATGACCAGATGATCCATTTTAATAAGAATTTGAATGCCATCATTGGTGGAAAAGGAACTGGTAAATCAACAATCATTGAAACTCTGCGATATGTGTTTAACCAAAGTCCTGAATCGCCAAATGCTGAGAGAGCCTACCAGGATATTATAAGGGAAGTTTTCAAAAGCGGTTCAACTTTACAAGTATTAGTATATTCTAAACAGCTTGATAGGCATTATCTTGTTGAAAGAAGCTACCCTGGCCAACCGGTATTAAAAAGTATTGATGAAGAATTATTAAAGAAAGAAAATTTAATAAAAGAGAAAGAAATTAGTAATTTGACAGTTGAAAGTATACTTATCCCCGAGATTTATGGACAAAAAGAAATATATGATATTTCTGATGACCCATCTTTTCAGTTAAAATTGGTTGATAGATTTCTAGATGAGAAATTCACGCAACTAAAAACAGAAGAAACTAATTTATTAAAACAACTAAAGACTAACAAAGCAGATCTTATTAACACTCTGGAATCCTTAGATAAGATTGAAGAGAATAATAAAGAATTACTTGAAATTAGGGAAAAGAAACAAAAATATATTGGTTTAGGCATCCAGGAAAGATTAAAAACCCAAAGGAGTTATGAAAAGGAAAAATCATTATTAGAAAAAGCTATTAGAAAAATTGACGATTTAAGAAATAATCTTATGGATTTTTTCGATACTCTGGATATGGATATTACTTTTTTATCAGATAGGGCTATTGAAGGTTTACCAAATAAGGAGCTATTAAAGAAAGGAAAAGAGAGACTAATTTCGTTATTCAGTTTTTTGGAAAGCAAACGGACTGAAATAAAAGATACTATTGCAAAGACTAATATTAATCTCACCGGAATAAAGACAGAATGGGAACCATTGTATAATGAACAGCAAGAGGAGTATCAAAAGATTATAGATAACCTGCGAAAAGAAGGAATACCATTAGATCCTGAAGAATTTATGAAACTGGAACGAAGAGAAAACCTGCTTAAGTCCATAGTAAGTGATAAGGATAAATACAGCAAAATGAAAGAAGAATTGGAAGCGGGCAGGAGAAGATTACTTGATCGATTAAATAAGATCCGTCTGGACCAATTTAAGAAGCGAAAAGAGGTTGAGAAGAGGATAAATGAGAAATTAAAGGGAACTTTAAAGATAGATGTTAAATATGCTACTAAACGTGATGATTTTATAAAAAAACTTGTGGGTTATAGTTCTCGTGAAAACAGAATTATGAAGGAACCGATTAAAAGAATGGTTGAGGATGATAAATTCAATGTAAGGCTTTTTGTTGATATTTTAAGGAAAGGAGAACAAGAACTTATTAATAATTTTGATCTTACTCCAGGAACTGCTTCGAGTTTATATCGAGCAATACCTATAGAGGATTATTATGATTTTGAGACTTACGATTTTGACCCAGAAACTCAAATTAGATTGTATATTGGTCCTTCAGAAGTGCAGATTTATGAACGAAGTGATGATTTATTTAAATCAACTGGACATCTATCTAAAGGACAGAAATCTACAGCTATACTTACACTTGTACTTTTAGAGTCTGACCGTCCCCTTATTATAGATCAGCCAGAAGATGATCTTGATAATCGTTTCGTAGTTGACGATGTAGTAAAAAAGCTTCGGGCTGAGAAAGAAAAGAGGCAATTCATAATTGCTACACATAATGCAAATATTACCATTTCAGCCGATGCTGAGTTGATTTTAGCTTTAGATGCAGATGACAAACATGGTTGGGAACAGACATCAGGTTCTATAGATGACCAGAAAGTTAAGGGGGCGGTAGAGAGAATTATTGAAGGTGGTAAAGATGTTTTCCTTCTCAGAAAGGAAAAATACGGATTTTAGGAGTGAACAATGAATAAAATTGAGTTATTAGAAATAATAGAAAAAGGTGAGGATTCTTTTACAGAATTCAAAGAAGAAAAAGTCCATCCCGATAAGTTAGCAGCAGAAATAGTTGCTTTTGCTAATACAGAAAGTGGAAATATAATTATTGGTGTCTCTGACGATGGGGAAATTTTAGGTGTAACAGATTTTGACAAAGAGATGCAAAGAATAGACAATATATGTGTTAACAATTGTGAACCTACAATTTATTCCACAATAGAAAAGGTAATCATCAATGATAAAAAAATCCTGATTGTAAAAATACCAAAGGGTCCTCAAAGACCTTACAGAACTAATAGAGGCATCCATTACATTAGGACAGCAAGTGGAAAAAGGATAGCAAGCCCGGGAGAACTTCGGCTGATACATCAGGCATCCGGGGCAATATACTATGATGAGGTGCCTGCACCTAATACATCTATTGAGGATATAGATATAGGATATCTTGATGAATTTCTTAAGAAATCTTTGGGAAGTGGAATTAAAGATTTTGGAATAAAGACTGCTGATCTCTTGAAAAATATGAAGATATTGATACCTTATGAAAGGGATATGGTAACTACCACTGGAGGTCTACTCTTCTTTGGGAAACATCCGGAATATCATTTATCTTACTGTAAAGTGACCGTTGTGAGATTTCCCGGCAATGATATCGGTGAGAAATTTGAGAAAAGGGATATAGAGGGAAAACTTGTTGGGCAGATTGAAAGAACGGAGAGTGTGTTAAAAGATTATTTAAGAGCTGAGACAAAGATAGAGGGTTTTAAAAAAGAAGAACCACATTATGAAATTCCTATTGAATCCTTAAGAGAAGTGGTAATAAATGCTGTTGCTCATCGAAACTACCAATTACCCTCGCAGATTAGAATATTTATTTTTGATAATAGAATAGAAGTCAAAAGCCCGGGGAAACTTCCTAACACAGTAACTGTTGAGAATATTAAATTAGGCTTTCCTCTCCACCGGAATCCTCTTATAGTTTCCTTCCTGGCCAAAGAGCATAGAATGACAGAAATTGGAACTGGCGTTCCCCGTATGATTAGACTTCTAAAAGAACATACTGGCAGAGAGCCAGATTTTGAAGAACGGGACCAAGAGTTTATTGTGAGAATTTGGAGATCAGATTTATGATAGAAGATAAAAAGGTCTTCAAAAACCAGGATCTCGTTCTCAAGGTTTCTCCAAATATTGATCCTAACAAGTTTGATATTAATAAATATGAGGCATTTCTTGATGCTCTCTGTGTAGAGCGAGAATATCAGAAGGATTCAATTAGAGTCACCTTACGATATCTTTTAGGTGGTCAATATAAAAATTTGAGAGAGTTGGCTGAAGAGAACTATGATAACAATCCAGTTCTTCGTGAAAGATATGACTCTTTAGAAGATTTCTACAAATACTTACAATTACCTGATAAACTTTATTGCACGATTGACTTAGCAACTGCTACTGGTAAAAGTTATGTCCTTTATGGAATTGCCAGAATTATGCTTGCTGAGGGAGTTGTAGATCAAGTATTGGTTCTTTGTCCCTCCAATACAATAGAAACAGGTCTTACAGAAAAATTCCGCTCATTATCAGCAGATGGCACTTTAAAGGTTTTGCTTCCTGATAATGCAAAAATACTAAATCCAAGAATAATTAATGCCACACAAACAATAAGAAAAGGTGATATTTGTATAGAAAACATTCATGCAACTTATAAACGAACCAAATCTGCTATTGAAGATAGTCTTGTAGGTAAAGGTGAAAGAACATTAGTATTAAATGATGAAGTTCATCACATGGCGAACCCACCTGCTCGGGATGTAGCTATAAAAAAATGGAAAGAATTTTTACTGGATACTAAATATAATTTTAGATACATAGTTGGAGATTCTGGAACTTGCTATGTTGATAATGATTATTTTGCTGATGTAATCTGTCGTTTTTCTCTAAGAGATTCAATAGAAGAAAAGTTTGTTAAAACAATAGATTATGTTGCTGAGGATATTTCCCATTCTAAAGAAGAGAAATTTCAGAAAATTTATGATAATCATATCCAGAATAAAACAGTTAAATATAGACTAATCAAACCAATTACAATTTTAGTTACAAAGGATATTAGCACATGTAAAAAACTAACAACTAATTTGATAAATTCTATAATGGAAAAGGAAAAGATAACTGTAGAAGCAGCTTCAGAAAAAGTATTGATAGTTACTTCTTCAAATGAACATAAGAATAATAAACCCAAACTGAAAAATGTAGATGATTATAATAACCCCATAGAATGGATAACATCTGTAAGCATGCTCTCCGAAGGTTGGGATGTAAAAAATGTATGCCAGATTGTTCCGCATGAGGAGAAAGCATTTAATTCTAAACTTCTAATTGCACAAGTTCTTGGAAGAGGATTAAGGATACCACTAGAATATAAAGGTGAACAACCTGTTGTAATTGTATTTAACCATGACAAGTGGTCAGGTAGTATCAGACATTTAGTAAACGAAGTTTTAGAGATTGAAAAGCGAATTCACAGTTATGTTATTCCTAAAGATATAGATTACAATTTTAAAATTCACCATATTGATTACATAAAATCCGAAGAGCTTGTAGAGACTCCAATGATTAAAGATTATGATTTTAGTAAAGGATTTATTACCTTAAGTACACAAAGACAAGTAATCGAAGAATCAACCACTTATGAAAGAGCAATTACTGAAAATAGACAAGAAAAGAGAACACGTATTGAGTTCAAAATGTATACTGCTGGAGAGGTTGCGCAGGATGTTCACAATAGATTTGTTACTTGGGATATGGATGAAGGAACAAATTACGCAAAAAATTACCCATATGATAAAATCTCCGCAATTATCAAAAACTCCCTTACAAATATTAATGAAAAGGAAAATTATATTAACCAAAGTAATAAACAAAAAATACTTCAAGCTTTTGGTGTTGTGAAAAGAAAAAGAAGTAAAAGTCTAAGATATAAAATAGAAGCTGAAAACCTGTTTGTAATTAATACAGAAGACATAAAGAAAAATAGTTTGGGCATTGGATCTTTAAAAAGAGATGATACTATCTTTTATGATGATTACTCTTTGAAAGTTGGTGAAGATAGTAATAAAAAGTTGTTAAAAGAGATTATTGAAATGTTTGAAGATGGACAATTACATAGCGCCTCTTTAATAAAAGTTGAAAACTCATATAATTTCAAAACTCCTTTGAATATTGCTTTGTCTTCACATAAACCAGAAAGAGATTTTATTAGAAAATTAATTAAGGAAGAAAATGCTATGAAAATTGATTCCTGTTTAAAATCTCTGGATGTAGGATTCTATAGTATAGAATATTCTTGGAGAAAAGGTGAACATCCAAAACAGGGGAGTTTCAATCCTGACTTTTTTATAAAGCTTGGAAAGGATATATTAGTAGTTGAAATAAAAGCTGATAATGATGTCACTAAAGAAAATAAAGCAAAATTAAAATATGCAAAAGAACATTTTAATCGTGTGAATAAACTACAATCAGATTTTCGGTATTATTTCAAGTTCCTTTCCCCTTCAAGTTATGATCTCTTTTTTCAAGTTTTGAGGGAAGGAAAATACAAAACATTTAAGTCAAAAATTGAAGCTGAATTAGAAACTTAATATAATTTTAAAAACTCTAGTTGGGTACAACAAACTATATTAGGGTTTTTAAATGGAAGTATAGAGAAAGATCATTAAAATCATTTATAAAGAAAATTGATGCTTAAATCTCGGAAATTTCGAAGTATTTAAAAAAAAGAATGCATAAAGCTGAAAGTTTGCAAAAGGAAGCAAAGCAACTTCT